>DASPUT010000031.1 GCA_035622735.1 Thermodesulfovibrionales bacterium
TCTCGCGTCACCGAGAGGCGGATATCAAGGGTAGCCCGGGACTACTGGAAGAAGGGGAGTCTGAAGATGAGGAGATATCCGTTCAGCATGAGGACCGTTCCGAGAATGGCAGAGACGAGAGAGAAGTAGAAGACGGGAAGGGAAAGGGCGAGAATCGATATCGATGCCATGACGATGGCTATCTGGAGAAAGACTTCCGCATAGTCAAAATACGGGTCTTTAGACCGGTTCTTATCCCGTTCACGTTCGAGTTCTTTCGCATCCTCTTCGATCTTCTTCTTCTCAGAATTGTACCTGACCTCTTCCTCCTTCAGGTTCTTCAGCATCGCCTCGAATTGTTTCCGTACCTCGGGGTTCATGGCCCTGCCCCGTTCGAGGATGTCGGTTTCGAGCCGGCTCTTCTGGAGCCTGTAGAGATGCTCTCTCACTACCTTCGACTGATAAAAGGCCCACTGGTCAGAAGATTGCTGCTGCGCGAGGAGCATCTCCTTCATCGCATGATTCCCTCCGAGGGATGTCACCGCGAGGAGCACTGCGAATACTGCGGTAGTGAGGGCAACGCGCCGGGTAAATCTCTTCCCCCTCACCTCTTCAAGTTCATCCGTTTTGGGCAGCTCGACTTCCGGCATCTCCCGACCTCCTCACAGAATTTCAAACGTTCCTTACTACCGTCTTTCCGGCAGCGTGACCACACGTTTCGACACAGTGTGACTCATACATCAGCCACATCATCCCTTTTCTCTCTCAGCAAATTCAACTACCCCGACCCTTCTGAATCTCTTATACCGCTCCTCTATGAGTTTGCCCGGGGTCTTCGCCTTCAGCTCCTCCAGGGCATTGAGAACGGTCTCGGCTACCGAACCGGCAACGGTCTCATGGCTCCTGTGGGCACCTCCCGGCGGCTCCGGGATGATATCATCGATCACCTTGAACTCGAGAAGGTCACGAGCCGTGAGCCTCAGTGCCTGCGCCGCCTTGTCAAATTCTCCGGGAGTCAAATCTCCATTTTTTTTCTTCAAAAGGATCGCCGCGCAGCCTTCAGGAGATATTACAGAATAGACGGCATGTTCAAGCATATATAATCGGTCCGAGACCCCCAGCGCGATGGCGCCGCCGCTCCCCCCCTCCCCGATCACAACGGATACGATCGGGGTCTTGACCCTGGACATCTCCATGAGATTCGTGGCGATCGCTTCGGCCTGCCCCCTCTCCTCGGCCCCTATCCCGGGGAACGCGCCCGGCGTGTCGATTAACGTCAGTACTGGTATCTTAAACCTCTCCGCGAGTCGCATGAGCCGGAGGGCCTTTCTATAACCCTCAGGATGTGGCTGTCCGAAATTCCTCTGTATCCTCTCCCTCGTCCCCCGTCCCTTCTGATGCCCTATGACCATAACGGTTGTGCCGCCGACCTTTCCCAATCCTCCGATGACCGCGGGATCGTCGGCGAATCTCCTGTCACCATGCAGCTCAACAAACCCTTCCGTCATGATCGAAATGTAATCGAGGGTATAGGGTCTGTCCGGGTGACGTGCGATCATCGTCCTCTGCCAGGGAGACAGGTTTGCAAATATCTCTGTCCCGAGGTCCCGGACTTTTTTCTCGAGTTTCTTTATCTCCGACGTCATATCAATATCCTTTCCGTCGGAAAGGCGCTTCAATTCATCTATCTTCGTCTCGAGCGCCTCGATAGGCTTCTCGAATTCTAGGTAATATCTCATCCTGCCTTCACCGTCCCTTTTCCTGTCAGCCTCTCTATGCTGTCGATTAGATCCTGAGAGGGTTCTAAGGAAAGGTCTGTGTCGATCTCGACGAGGGCGCCCTCAACTTCGACAAGGAGACATACGCGGGCGCCGCCTCTTCTCTCGTTGTATCCGGAGAAAAGCTCCCGGAGTTTCTCCAGGCCGCCGGGCTCAGCAGGAGATTTGATCCTAATAGCGATCTTCCGGGAGTTCTTCTGCGCCATAAGATCCTCGATCCTCGCGATCTCCCTTGATACGAGTTTAATCCCCTTTTCTGTCCTGTCGACGGTCCCTTTCACGCTTATAAGGCTGTCCTTATTCAGGATGCCCGACAAATTCCTGTACATCTCGGGAAAAACGAGAACCTCGACCCTGCCGTCCTCATCTTCGAGGGTAAGATAAGCCATGGTTTCAGCCTTGCCCTTCGTCTTGATCTTCTTAATTCCGCTCACAACGCCCGCCACATGGATCTCCTGTTTGTCGAGCGCATCCTCGAGTTCTGACATCCTCTTCACATGCAGTGACGCCATACCCTCCCTGTATCTCGAGAGGGGGTGGCCCGTTATGTAAAAACCGAGGGCTTCCTTTTCGTGCTTCAGAATTTCCGTAGTATCCCACTCCGCGCCACCCTTCTGGTCGAAAACCTCATCGTGCCCAAAAAGGCTGCAGGCAGCTTGCTGGCCGTTTGAAGATTCGATGACAGCCATTGCGGCTGACCTGCTTATCCCGAGTGAGTCAAAGGCACCTGACTTTACAAGACTCTCCACAACCTTCTTGTTGACCTTCTTCCCGTCGATCCTCTGGAGAAATTCCCCCATGGATTGGAAGGGACCGCCGTCCTCCCTCACGGAAAGAATCGATTCGATAGCAGCAGAACCGACTCCCTTCACCGCCTCGAGTCCGAAGCGAATGCCGTTCCCGATCACCTTGAACTCCCTGCCGCCCAGATTGATATCAGGAGGTAAGATATCGATCGACATCTTCTTGCATTCCCCTATCGACTTCACGATCTTGTCGGTGTTATCCGTATCGGTACTCAGCGTTGCCGCCATGAATTCCACGGGGAAGTGGGCCTTGAGATAGGCGGTCTGGTAAGCGACATAGGCATACGCAGCGGAATGGGATTTGTTGAAGCCGTACATGGCGAAGGGTTCCATATTCTCAAAGAGTCTCGCAGCCTTTTTCTCGGGAATCCCGTTGGCGACAGCCCCTTTGATGAAGCCCTCCTTCTGCTTCTCCATCTCCTCCGGTCTCTTCTTCCCCATCGCCCTCCTCAGGATGTCCGCCTGTCCCATCGAGAAATTCGCTATCTTGTTGGCGATCATCATGACCTGTTCCTGGTAGAGGATTATCCCGTACGTTTCATCGAGTATCTCCCGCAACTGGGGCATCTCATAGGAGACCTTCGCCTCCCCTTTCTTGCGCTTGATAAAGTCATCAATCCAGCCCATCGGCCCCGGCCGATAAAGGGCAACAAGCGCTATGAGGTCCTCGAATCGGTTCGGCTGCATCCGTCTCAGGATGTCTCGCATGCCTTCGCTTTCGAGTTGGAATACGCCCGTCGTCTGGCCGGAGCTAAGGAGACTGTAGGTCTCCTGATCATCAAAGGGGATGTCAGGGAGGGAGAGTTCTCTGCCGTTGGCCTTGATGTATTCGAGGGTTCTTTCGAGGACCGTTAAGGTCTTCAGTCCAAGGAAGTCAAACTTCAGGAGTCCGATGCTCTCCACTGCTCCCATGTCGAACTGGGTCGTTATCGTACCGTCAGCCGGGTTTCTATAAAGCGGTGCATACTCGGTGAGCGGCTCGGGGGAGACGACGACGCCCGCAGCATGGGTGGATGCATGCCGGCAGAGACCTTCGAGCCTCTTCGCTATGTCGATGAGGTCTCTCACCTTCTGATCCCCGTCATATAATTCCCTGAGTTGAGGCTCGGACTTGAGCGCCTCATCGATAGTAATGTTCAGGGTATTCGGGATGATCTTTGCAATCCGGTCCACCTCGGCGTAGGGCATGTCGAGTCCCCTGCCCACATCTCTGATCGCCGCTTTCGCTGCCATCGTTCCGAAGGTTATGATCTGCGCCACATGGTCATCACCATATTTATTGGAGACATAGGATATCACCTCACCCCTTCTGTCCTTGCAGAAATCGACATCGATGTCCGGCATGCTCACCCGCTCGGGATTGAGAAACCTCTCGAAGAGGAGATTGTATTTTATCGGGTCTATCTCCGTTATCCCGAGACAGTAGGCCACGAGGCTCCCTGCTGCGGAACCTCTGCCGGGACCGACCGGAATACCCCGTTTCTTGGCAAAACTGATAAAGTCCCAGACGATAAGAAAATAAGAGGCGTACTTCATCCTATTAATGATCTCAAGTTCCGTTATGAGTCGTTTTTTGTATGCCTCCGGCGGGGTGGGACCGAACTTATCTCTCAGACCGAGCAGGGAAAGTTCCCTGAGGTATTCATCAGGAGCCCCCCCCTCGACATGAAACATCGGGAGCAGGCTAGCACCCATCGTGAATTGGACGTTACAACGCTCTGCAATCCGTCGTGTCGCCAAAATCGCATCGGGAATCTCGGCAAAGGCCCTCTTCATCTCTTCCGGCGATTTGAGGTAGAACTGGTCTGACTCAAAGCGGAGTCTGTTCTGATCACTGACGGTCTTGCCCGTCTGAATACAGAGAAGGATATCGTGAGCCCTGGCGTCCTCCCTGTTCAGGTAATGACAGTCATTAGTAGCAACTACCGGGATATGGAGATCCTTCGCAAGCTCAATGAGTCTTCGGTTCGCCCGTTCCTGGGCCTCGAGACCGTTATCCTGCAGTTCGATGTAGAAATTATCCGGGCCAAGGATATGCTTATATTGCAGTGCACTCTCTCTCGCCTTATCGACCATCTCCCTGCTCACATAGTATGGGACCTCTCCTTTCAGACAAGCCGAAAGGCCGATAAGACCCCCGCTGTACTGCGCGAGAAGGTCCTTGTCTATCCTCGGCTTATAATAGAACCCTTCCGTATAGGCTCTCGAGACGAGGGTCACGAGATTCTTGTACCCTGCATCGTCCTTCGCAAGAAGAATAAGATGGAATGAAGCCTCTGACGCATTCATACCCCCTTTTTCAAGGCGGCTTCCAGGGGCAACGTAAATCTCGCACCCAATAATCGGCTTCATTCCGGCCTTCGATATCTTTTTGTAGAACTCGACGGCCCCGAAGAGATTCCCATGGTCTGTTATCGCCACTGCCGGCATCTTGCACTGGGATGCCCGCTCCGCGAGTTCATCAATCTTGATAGACCCGTCAAGCAGGCTGTACTCAGTATGGAGATGAAGAGGTACAAAGTCGGCGCGCTGATGCATAGGAAATTTTACCTGATAGAGAATCTCAAGGTCAAACGTAACGATCGTCTGAGAAAAATGACTCCGAGCCACGAGATGAATGAAATTCCCTGTATGCCTTTGCTTCTCATGCCGGAGCGACCTGGAAATGCCACGGGCGACATACCGACGGAGAGAATTTCATCTTCTTGAAAGGAATGAGGTCATCCTCTCATATACCGCTTCCACGGTAATGGCCTGCGGGAAACCGGCAGGAGGCAACGCAGAGATCACTTCAACGCCTCTGCCGAGGGGCTTCCAGAAAAATGGATCGGTAGGGCCGAAGAGAGCGAGAACATCAGCGTTCACCGCTGCCGCAAGATGCGTAACGCCTGAGTCATTCCCTACGTAGAGATGGCAGAGGCTCAGTAGGGCCGCAACAGTAACTAGCCTCGCATTGCTCACATGGATAACCCTTCTCTGTCTCCGGGCGAAGTCATCCACCTTTTCTTTCACGTCGGGGCCCTCCGCAGGCCCCGAGAAGAAGAGGAAGAAGATATCCCGGTCCTGTTTCATCCTTCCGGCAAGCGCAAGATATCTTTCGATCGACCAGCACTTGCCTTTCCCTCCGCTCCCCGGATGCATGCCTATCAGTGTCATCCCGGTGCTGTCATATCCCGATCCCGCGAGGAACTCCTCGGCCCTTTCTATAGGGAGAGAGGGAATGCGAAGCAGCCCCGACGATAGTGCCGGATCACTACCTCCATCGATCTTATGGGAAAGCTGTTCCATTCTGTATTCAGAGACATGTCTTCTGACACCGGGTGGAGGTATCGTGATGATTGTCTCCGTCTGGCGAACCGCTTTCCTGAAGTTCGCGACAATACGGGAATCACTCCGTAACGTGAAGAGAAAGGCCCGGTCATACCGTGACAGGAATTCCATCGTCTTTTCGTCTGGAGTCGTTGTGTATAGTGACGAATAGAATGCGGCCTCAGCGGAAGATGCCTCATCGGCATAGCCTGCCTCCCTCAGAAAATCTGCCGCATCGGATCCTCCCGCGATATGGACAAGACCTGAGAGACGCCTTATCGTCCCGATGCACCGAAGGGAAAGGAGGAGATCGCCGAGTGCTCCGCTGTGGTGGATTAACGTTTTCAAGCCTGCCGTGCTTTCAAGGGGATTCCTTCCTATCTTGCTCATTCCTCGTCCGTCTTAATGTGAGACTGTCATCTGCGTCCGAGCGGATATTATGATCCTAACAAAATGCTTGATTAAGAAATAGCGTGGCAAACCGGAAGTCTTCTAAAAATAACAAATTCACCCAAAAAAGAAAATACACGCTGAAGCCCTTGACCCCAACTATCTGAAAACCAAGAGAAAAAAACGAAGCAGAGGCTAAAACAGGCTTTAATAAAGGATCATCGCAAAAAGAAGAGAAAATAGAGTAAATCTACAATCTGTTCTTCATGAAATGCTTAGAATTCCTATAGAAACAGAGAGAGAGAGTTGCCCATGATAGAATGCCGTTATATGATAATTATAGTAGATAGAGGGCAATGGAATTGCCCTTGAGGAGGTGATTATCATGGCAGGATTCAAAGGTTCAACGGAACTGATGAAGACCGAAAGACCGAGATTACTTTCGCCCATCGATGAGATGGAGAGGTGGTTTGAAGATGTTATCCGGAGACCTTTTTCATGGCTCCCTTCAACGGTCTGGCCTGAAATGAAAGTCGGCGAGTTCGAAGCCGTTTCACCTCATGTCGACATTTATGAGGAAGGCAATGAACTGGTTCTGAAAGCCGATCTGCCGGGCTTGGAAAAGAAGGACCTCGACATCAGTGTTTCCGGTAACGCGCTGACCATAACGGGCGAGAAGAAGAGAGAAGAAAAGGTGGAAAAGGGTGATTACTTCAGGTATGAACGTTCCCATGGTTCGTTCTTCCGCAGGTTTGAACTGCCGGCCGATGTTGATACGGAAAAGATAGAGGCTCACCTTGAAAACGGCGTCCTGGAAGTAAGACTACCGAAGAGCGAAGAGGCGAAAAGCAAAAGCAAGAAAATCTCGATCAGCTGATCCGGCTGCTCCCCGGCGACCAGCCGGGGATTTTTTTGTCTTATCGAAGGGCCGTCCTTCAGCCGTTAAGCCAGCTGCCTGCCGGAGTTCTTCTTCACGAGCATCGTGACTGCTGTAGCAGCATCCCGTTTCAGCAGGAAGAAACATACGACCGCCGATAGGAAGACAAGTATCGATAGAGTCTTCTCGCCCTTGCCGATCATAATAATGCCACCGACGATAAGGAACAGCATGAATACCGACGGCGCTACGATTCGTGAAAAAACCTCTCTTCCGGGGGTTATGTGACTGAAACAGGACGCAGCCTCCTCACGTTTCCCTAATCTTTCATAGAGAAGCCCTTGATTAAGCCATGCTATATTTGACTTTTGGTCCAGGGTGAGTGCTCGTCCGTAATACGCGATCGCCCTTCCCGGGTCGCTTTCTTGAACCTGCAAGGCCAACCGAAACCACATATTGAACAAATTACCCCCCTTGTCATAGCACGCCCGGGCATCTGCGGAGCGCCCTGTCTCCTCGAGTATTACCCCTTTCAGAAACCAGCCCCTGTGAAAATCAGGATTAGCCGACAGGAGTTTGTCGACGAGGTTCTCGGCCCTGTCATATTCCTTCTTTTCGTAATGCGACAATGCACCTTCCCACAACTTTCTTATCTCCTCCATGGTTTCATCTCCCTATCCTTTCCCGGGACGGTCTTGACGCTTCAGTTTTTCCTTCGCCGCTCCAACAGAGTCATTCATAAATATCAATATCGAGAGAATCCGCGACAAGCACTGACAACGTCTTCGATAGTTCCTCCGGATCCTCGATACAGGGAAATCCTCTCTTCTTCACCTCATTGAATATCGCGTCATATATCCTGTCGAACTTATCGGTGTGGTTCCGGCTCGTTGTACATGCGGGACACTTCTCCATGCTCCATGCCTCTCTTTCATCGGACTTTAGAGAAGTATAGAAAGAAATTTCACCTTCCGTCAATTGATACTTCCCGTGGATCCTGATCCGGCCGAACTGTTGACTTTCTTATGTCCAAACGTTTATACTTCTGTCCGAGGAAAAGATGGGAACTTATACAACATACCATCCGCATAAGATAAAGAGAAAGAGAAATCACGGCTTCCTTGAAAGGATGAGCACCAAGGGAGGAAGAAGGACTCTCCAGCGGAGACGCGCGAAGGGGCGCAAGAGGTTGGTCGTTTAAATTTTCGCCCGGATGACGACTCTCGAGGAGTGCGCATTCAGACCCGGACCCGCAGACCATCCCGTGAACATATTTCTCTCGTCGTATCGCATCCGATGCGCTCTGAAGATGGCCGGAGGTCTTAGGTTTTCCTTAGGTCCAGGGTGTTTTCATGCATAGCCGATGCAAAGGAATACAATGAGCAGACTAATCATCCTGGCAATCAAGGGCTACCGTCTTTTCGTCTCACCTCTTCTCCCCGGAGCCTGCAGGTTTACTCCCACTTGTTCATGTTACTCGATCGATGCCGTCACGAAGTATGGGTCGCTGAAAGGTCTCTCTCTTTCACTCGGCAGGGTGCTCCGATGCCATCCCTTCCACCCCGGCGGATACGACCCGGTGAGGTAATCCAGACACATGGATTCTATGGAAAAAAGGACCCTCATCGCTGTTTTGCTGACACTCGTCGTCTTGATAGGGTATCAATTCATGTTCACGAAACCCGTGCCTCAGACGCCGCAAAAGGCAGAGACAGGGACAAAGACAGAAAGAGAAGCGACGAAGAAAGAGACACCTTCCCCGGTTGTACCCGCCCCGCCCGCTGAAGTATCCGTCGCTGCAAGAGACATAAAGGTGGAAACCGAACTTTATGCCGCAACGCTCACATCGAGAGGAGGTACCATCAAAGGCTTTCAACTGAGACGGTATAAGGATAAGAATAACGGCGATGTTACCCTTCTCAAGGCGCCGGATGCATACCCTGCTCCTCTCGCAGTAGGGCTGAGTACCGAAAATTTCGAGCTCTCGAGAATGAATTTTAGCGTGCACGGTTCCGATCAAAATCTCAAGGGAGCCGAGACAGGTTCATTGATCTTCGAATATTCTTCGCCTTCCGTGACGATAAGGAGGACCTATACATTCCATGGGGACCGCTATACCATTGATGTGAGCGATGAAGTGGCAGGCCTTCCTGAATATTGGATTACCCTCGGCTCCGATTTCGGGATCTACGATTCAAAAGATTCATCCATACCTCATTTCGGTCCGGTCATCCTCAAAGACACGGAAAGAATAGAATTGAATACGAAGAAATTCGCCGAAACACAGAGTTACCGCGGCGGCCTCCGCTGGGTGGCCGAGGAGGACAAATATTTCTGTGCGGCGCTTATTCCGTCCGGTCAGGAGCAGGAGGCGAAGGCTTGGAAGGCCGGGGATTCCGTACTCGTCGCTTTCAAGGCTAAAGCGGGGAGAAACAATTTCATTGTTTATGCCGGACCAAAGGAATACGATAGATTGAGCGCGTTGCACGTCGGTCTTGAGCACATCATAGATTTCGGGTTCTTCTCGATCCTGGCTCGGCCTCTCTTCTGGCTGCTGAAATTCTTCTATTCCTTCCTCGGAAACTATGGCTGGGCGATAGTACTCCTGACGGTCATCGTGAGAATCCCCTTCATCCCGCTTGTGAACAAAGGGCAAAAGTCTATGCGGCAGCTCCAGGCGATCCAGCCGAAACTCACGGAGATACGGGAGAAATACAAGAAGGACCCGCAGCGGATGCAGAAAGAGACGATGGAGATGTACAAGAAATATAAGGTGAATCCCATGGGCGGATGCCTTCCGATGCTCCTCCAGATACCTGTCTTCTTCGCCCTCTATAAGGTTCTCATGACGGCCATCGAATTACGGGATGCGTCGTTCATCCTCTGGATACGGGACCTCTCCGGACCGGATACCCTCTTCGGGCACATCCCCGCATCGTTTCCCCTTATCGGCGGGTTCGCCATAGGGCCATTGCCCATCGCTATGGGCATAACCATGGTGATCCAGCAAAAGATGACGCCTTCGTCCCTTGACCCCGCACAAAATAAAATGATGATGCTCATGCCGGTGGTGTTTACCTTCCTCTTTCTCAATTTCGCATCCGGACTTGTTCTCTACTGGCTCGTGAACAACGTCTTCAGTATCGCCCAGCAGTACTATACGAACGCTCGGACCGCTAAACAACCTTCCTGAATCGCTAGAAGCATCGTCTCTCAACAATTGAGACCTCTCCTCGTTTCAGAAGAATTCGCTCTCTTTTTAGCGAATAGTTCACTACAGGCGCCATGCCACCGATCTTTTCGTAAGATGCGTCAAACCCTAAAGGAGTGCAGGATATTTAGAGATTAAACCTGTTGACTTTCAAGAGATTTTCATATATCGTAGCTAGTATGGCGGCAAAGCTCGGTCAGATGCTCATCGTATCGAACATCATCTCTGAGGAGCAACTCGGACAAGCATTAAACCTGCAGAAAAAAGAGGGCGGTAGGCTCGGCTCAAATCTCATCAAACTGGGGTACATCTCCGAGGATAAACTCGTCTCTTTCTTGAGCAAACAGTTCGGTGTCCCAGCCATTAACTTGTCTGAATACACGATAGACCCCTCGGTGATTAAACTGATTCCTGTCGAAATGGCGCGGAAATACCTCATTATGCCCGTCACCCGAGTGGGCGCCACCCTGACAATCACGATGGCTGATCCGTCCAATATGTTTGCGATAGACGATGTCAAATTCATGACGGGCTATAACGTCGAGGTCGTGGTATCGAGCGAAAACAGCATCATGCATGCCATATCGCACTATTATAGCGCCGGTAAGGGCGAAATTGCGCGGGTTTCGAAGAGCGCTTCATCCTCCGGGTCTTCGATACTCCAGGCCAAGGATTATACCCTTACGGATGACGAATCCACTGAGGGGGCTCATTTGGGCTCGGACGACGGACCGGTAGTCGATGTCGACGAGTTCGACAAAGTCGTGGGCACCGCCCTCGACGGCATCGAGACGATTGATGAAAAGGACGATGCGGAGATTATCAAGGAGGTCGAGGCCCCGATCGTCAAACTCGTTAATGGGATATTCATTAATGCGATAAAGGCAGGCGCAAGCGACATCCATATAGAACCCTATGAAGCCTCGCTTCGCGTTCGTTATCGGGTCGACGGGGTCATGTATACCGTCATGAGCCTTCCGACAAAGATACGGGCAGCCCTGACCTCGAGGGTCAAGATCATGTCACGGCTCGATATCGCCGAGCGGAGGCTTCCCCAGGACGGAAGGATAAAACTGAAGCTCGGGAAAAAAAGAGAGATAGATTTTCGTGTTTCAACGCTCCCAACGCTCTTCGGTGAGAAGACCGTCTTGCGACTCCTCGATAAGTCCAACCTTCAGGTGGACCTCACGAAGCTCGGATTCGAGAAGAATCAGCTTGACCATTTTATGGAGGCGATCGAGAAGCCCTACGGCATGGTCCTCGTTACGGGTCCGACCGGAAGCGGCAAAACCACCACCCTCTATTCCGCGCTGAACCATCTCAACAAGCCCGACACAAACATCATGACCGCCGAAGACCCCGTTGAATACAATTTCATGGGAATCAATCAGGTCCCGGTCAAAGAAGAGATAGGATTGACCTTTGCGTCCTCCCTGCGCTCATTCTTGAGACAGGACCCGGATATTATCATGGTTGGAGAGATAAGGGATTTTGAGACTGCCGAGATCGCCGTGAAGGCCGCATTAACGGGCCATCTGGTCCTCAGCACGCTCCATACCAACGACGCTCCGAGCACCATAAACAGACTCCTGAACATGGGGATAGAGCCTTTTCTCGTATCTTCCTCGGTCATCCTCATCCTCGCACAGAGACTCGCCCGGCGGATATGTCCCCAGTGCAAGGTCGAGGAGAAGATACCGGTTCAGGCTCTCATAAAAGTCGGGGTCCCCCAGGAGGACGCCGGGACGATGAAATGTTTTAAGGGAAAAGGCTGCACCGCGTGCAACAATAGCGGATATAAGGGAAGGGTGGCACTCTATGAAGTGATGCCGATCAAGGATGAAATACGCGAGTTGATTCTCGAAGGCGCGTCGGCAAATGAGATTAAGAAGGTGGCGATTCGACTCGGGACGAACACCCTCAGAATGAGCGGCCTGTCCAAAGTGAGAGAAGGGGTCACCTCAATCGAAGAGATCATGAGAGTTACGTTTGGAGATTAAGGAGAAAGAAGCATGGCGACACTGTATGACCTGCTGAATCAGATGATTGACCAGGGCGCGTCCGACCTCCATATCACCGTGGGGTCCCCTCCAAAACTGAGGGTTGACGGCAAGCTCATCTCTGTTGACCATCCACCTCTGAGCCCTGCCGATACAAAGGCGCTCTGTTACAGCATACTGACCGATGCCCAGAAACACCGCTTCGAGGAACACAATGAGCTCGACCTTTCCTTCGGCTTGAAGGGCATCAGCAGGTTCAGAGCCAACGTATTCATGCAGAGAGGTGCCGTCGCGGGCGCCTTCAGGAGCATACCTTTTTCGATCAGGACGTTTCAGGAGTTGGGGCTGCCGGAAATCGTCCATACCCTCGCGAAAAAACCGAGGGGCCTCATTATCTGCACCGGTCCGACCGGTAGCGGAAAATCGACCACCCTTGCCACGATG
>DASPUT010000032.1 GCA_035622735.1 Thermodesulfovibrionales bacterium
CTGTAATTAGTGACGACCATTTCGTCCGTCACTTGAATGGTCGGGATTTTCTGCCTGATATAGTCCTCGATCTCGGGGAGTGAATGGACGCACTCCTCGCAGGCGAGACTTATCGCCTTGCCAAAAGCCCCGGCACGGGCGGTCCTCCCGATGCGGTGTACATAATCCTCGGGGTCCTGGGGCAGGTCGTAATTTATCACGTGTGTCACCCCTTCTATGTGGAGGCCTCGACTCGCCACGTCAGTCGCGACGAGTATCGGGAACGTACCGTCTTTGAAGCCGGTCAGCACTTTCAGGCGCTTCTTCTGAGGAAGGTCTCCTGTTATCGCCGAGGCGCGAAAGCCGTTGGCGAGCAGGACGGCTTCGATCCGCTCAGCAGCGGATTTCATATTACAAAAGATGAGATATCGGCCGCCGGACTCGTGCCGAAGGATACCGAGGAGAAGCCCTATCTTTTCATCCTTGCCGACATGGTAGAGTTCCTGTTCGATCTGTTCCACCGTGATCTGTTCAGGGGTGATCGAAAATTTTTCCGGCATGTTCATATATTCGTAGCAGAGTTCGAGCACGCGGTGCGAGAGGGTTGCGGAGAAGAGCATCGACTGTCTCTTGTTATAGGGAGACATCCTTCTCAGGAGGAAACGGATATCGCTGATGAAACCCATGTCGAACATGCGATCAGCCTCGTCAATCACGAGAAACTGTGTCTTCGTGAGACTGTATACCCGCTGTTTGAGGTAGTCTATGAGCCTCCCC
Organism: Thermodesulfovibrionales bacterium; assembly: GCA_035622735.1. Taxonomy (NCBI): domain Bacteria; kingdom Pseudomonadati; phylum Nitrospirota; class Thermodesulfovibrionia; order Thermodesulfovibrionales; species Thermodesulfovibrionales bacterium. The sequence goes on from DASPUT010000032.1 coordinate 757, forward strand.
GGCGTACCGATGAGCACGTCCAGGTTCTTGCCAATCTCCTGACGCTGCTTCTCGTAATCTAAGCCGCCGAAGACAGGGAGTATGCGGAAACCTGCCGATCTCCCGAGTAACTTCGCTTCGGCGTCTATTTGGGCGACGAGTTCCCGAGTCGGCGCAATGATGAGTGCGCGCGGAGAGGGGCCGCGTCCGGGTGAAGGAACGGTAAGGAGACGCGCGAATATCGTGATCAGGAAAGCAGCAGTCTTTCCGGTGCCCGTCTGGGCCTGAACTGCTATATCCCTCCCGCGCAGGGCCTCGGGCAGTGCAACTTCCTGGACTTGTGTGCACTCTCTGAAGCCTGCTCCCGCGATCCCCTGAAGAACCGCCTCAGGTATGTTCAGTTCGTCGAACCTCATGAAGTCATCTCCATTATAATATAAAAAGAGAAGATTATCTCTAAGCTTCATGGTGAATCCGGGAGAGCGTGATCTGCTCATCATTAACGAAGAGGAGGAGAAGGCGCGAGGTGCAGAGCGCTAAAACATATCTTGCCATACAAGACGAGTAAGAAACGATTTGAGGAACTCGCCGAGATCGCGCTAGGCGGAATTCCTGTCAAATACCAGCAGTACTTCAGAAACATCTCCATCATGATCGAAGACCATCCGAGTGAAGAAACCGTCGAAGTGACGGGTGTGCCGCGAGATGAACTCCTTGGGCTATTCAGTGGTCAGACTCAGGGCGAGAAGGTATCTTTTTTCAGCGTTCCCTCTCCCTATCCGGATACCATCTTCCTCTATCAGAAAAACATCGAGGTAAAATGCGGGTCGGAGAAGGACCTGGCGGAGGAAATCCGGATGACGATTCTCCACGAAGTCGGCCACTATTTCGGTCTTTCAGAGGAAGACCTGGAAGAGTTCGAGAGTCCGGAGTGACGTTCGGTAAAGGAGAGGGCGGTTTCTCGGAAGCATGACGCATATCAGTTCTTTTCTAATGCTATACTGTTTTTCTCGTGATTCTCGCGGGGAAAAAAAGAGCACCGGAGAAAAGACCTTATTCGCCGGTGCCCCTGTGGTCGCGTAGTGAGGACCCTCTTCAGCCCCCGAGATAACCAGCTGCGATCGGATCTTTTTCAGAGAACGCTTCATCCACTTTTACGGAAGCGGTCCTTTCGACGTCTGCATAGCCCTCCCAATCAAAGGGGCAGACTCTTGTCAGTATTTCGAGTTTCCAGTCGAGTGTCCTGACGATGTCATTGAGGTGTGCGAGATGGGTCTCCAACAAGGCCTTGTCGGAAGTTTTCATATCCTCAATCTCATGCACGAAACCAAGCAGCCTCGATTTCATGGCGGAAAGTTCCTTATATACTCTGTCGCAATAATTCTCGAAACCTATGTCTTTCTTGCTTGCCATGGCACCCTCCTCTCTGAAACAGAAACAATTGTTAAATGGGTAACCCTTAACATCCGTATACTCTCTCTTTCTAATCCAATATTATCTCAGAAGGAGTCTAATGTCAAGAAAAATCTAATATGCGCAACTCTATGAATCTAAGAAGAAATTATCTGCTCCCTAAAGCGGGTGACCCAGATAGCAGAAGACCTCTATCTAAAGACTATCCTCACGGACACCACGTTGAAAGAATTCAGGAAACCATCAGGGCTGAGGCGAGATTGACACCGAACGAGCCAAGATTTATCATAGAACATGAATTTTGGATATTTCCTGGAGGGATTTGGGCATGCCGAAGATAAGGATAGCCCTTGTTACTGGCGCTAACAGGGGTCTCGGGTTAGAAACAAGCAGACAACTCGCTCGATTGGGCATCAAAGTGCTCATGGGGTCGCGAAGCGCCAGAAAGGGAAAGGCTGCGGTACAGGAGCTTGCCGATGAAGGCCTCGATGTCGAGTTCATCCTCCTCGATGTCACTAAATCCGACCATATCATCCATGCAGCTGAACAGATCAGGGAGAGTTTCGGCAAGCTCGATATCCTCGTGAACAACGCCGGCATAGCGCATCGGCAGGAAGCCTCATCGTCGAACAGCGCCGAAACCGCCTCTCCCCGTGCACTCCGGGAAACCTTCGATGTGAATTTCTTCGGACTTGTCGAGCTGACGCAGGCCCTCCTTCCTCTCCTTAAGAAGAGCGGTGGGGGTAGGGTCGTGAACGTTTCGAGCATAGTCGGTTCGCTCACGAACCAGAGCGGCGACGGCGGCATTTCATACAAGCCTTTTTCCTATGGCGCGTCAAAAACAGCCGTAAACGTATTCACCGTCTATCTCGCGTCAGCCCTTAAGGGCTCTCCCATCAAAATCAACTCAGCTCACCCCGGCTGGGTAAAGACAGACATGGGCGGAAAAGAGGCGCCGATGACCGTCGAAGAGGGTGCAAAGACCGCGGTCAGACTTGCGACACTCGGAGCTGACGGCCCGAGCGGCAAGTTCTTTCACCTTGGGGAAGAAATTCCCTGGTAGCCGGATGATCTCCTGCCACGAATGTTGAAAGAAAAGAAGGGGATTTAACGGATTCATTTTACCTTCCCGGTTGTTTCTCGCTCGGTCCTCTTCCCGCCACCTGCGGTCTTCTCCTGAGTCTATTCGTGAAATACCCCTATAAATGGAAAAAGGCTTTTTGCCGCCGGACTCTAGTCGATGCTGCGACAGTCCTCGCAACTTCATATCTTATTCATGATTCTGCCGTAACTTAAAAGTAGAGGTGGTTAGGTGAAGAAAGAAATATCGCGGCTTATGAAAATCACGTTTTTTATGGGGGTGACTATTATGCTCGCATTTTCTGTTGCGGATGCCGCAAACCTGGAAAGGGCGACGTTCGCCGGGGGTTGTTTCTGGTGCATGGTGCCTCCCTTCGAGAAACTCGAAGGGGTGAGGGAGGTAATTTCCGGTTATACCGGCGGCCACAAGGAGGATCCGACCTATGAGGAGGTATCCGCAGGAAAGACAGGCCATGTCGAGGCCATTGAGGTGGTCTTTGACCCTTCACGGGTCTCGTACGAGAGACTGCTTGAAGTCTTCTGGCGGCAGATCGACCCGACTGATCCGGGCGGACAGTTCGTCGACCGCGGATCTCAGTACCGCTCGGTAATTTTCTACCAGACACCGGATCAGAAGGTCTTGGCGGAGAAATCGAAGGAAGAGCTGGCCAAGTCGGGCCGATTCAAAAAAGCCATCGTCACGGAGATCCTCCCTGCAGGAAAGTTCTATAGGGCCGAGGAGTATCATCAGGACTTCTACAAGAAGAATCCCATAAGGTACAAGTTCTACCGTTATAACTCAGGCCGAGACCAGTTCCTGAAGAAGGTCTGGGGAGAACAGATATCACAGGCAACCGATTCGCGGGGAAACGGGGAGAAGGGGAGAACATTCGTGAAGCCCTCAAAGGCAGAACTCGAGAAGAAACTGACGCCCATTCAGTTCAAGGTGACCCAGAGGGATGGTACCGAACCTGCCTTCCAGAACGAATACTGGAACAACAAGCACGAGGGCATTTATGTTGATGTAGTCTCTGGGGAGCCACTCTTCAGCTCGATCGACAAGTACGATTCAGGAACGGGATGGCCGAGTTTCACGAAACCGCTTGAGCCGAACAACATCGTCGAGAAAGATGACTGGAGTTTCTTCATGAGGAGGACTGAAGTGCGCAGTAAGCAGGGTGACTCCCATCTCGGCCATGTTTTCAATGACGGGCCGAAACCGACAGGCCTCCGTTACTGCATGAATTCTGCCGCACTCCGGTTTATCCCGAAAGAAGACCTTGGACGGGACGGCTACGAAGAGTACCTGAGGCTCTTCGATAAATGATTCACCACGGGCCTTCATTCCCTATAACTGGCTTGATCGCGCGTCGCTCCGTAGCCTGTCCATGGTAGTCGGCTTCCTTGACAATCTTTTGTTTCTTCGGCTATTCTAAAAAGATTTGTGACGTACCCTGTCTCATACGTTCTGCCGGAACTGCATCGCCTGCCCGGAAGGACGAGTGAAAGACAATTCTGCGTCAAGCGAAAGAGTAGGACTTTATTGTCTTAGTGGAAGACGGTAACAAAGAAAGGGGGTGTTACGATGGCAGAAAAAGGAAAGTCGAAGACCGACGTGGCCGCAAGAACGGACTTGAAGAGCAAGTCACAGCTCTGCAGTAACTGTGGAAACAAGGTTGAAGTCGTCTTGGCGGTTTCTCCGAATGGGAAGAAGAGAATGAAACGCATCTGTTGCGGCGGGTAATCATCGTCTCCTGCAGGGAATGCTGCTATGAGGAGGTGTCTTCTCCGGGTTTTGACAAAACTTTAAACCTGACCCGGAGGAGATTCCCTCTTGATCATGACTCTTTCAGGAGGTGGAGAAGTTCTTCAATCAAGCCCGTCTGTCCCTTGTTGATCTTCCTTTTCGCCTCGTCGATTTGAAACCATGCGGCCCGATCTATCTCCGGGAAGACTTGGTACCTGCCGGAGTCTGGCGGCCATTCCATCGAGAAGGTGTTGCTCCTTACCGCTTCGGGATCACAATCTCCTTCGAAGGCCCACGCCCTCACTGTCTTGCCGCTTTTCAATTTCACCGGTCTGAGAGGAATGAAGTTGCCGGAGGCCTTAAATCCTGTTTCCTCTTCGAACTCGCGTCTGGCAGCCGAAAGGGGGTCCTCATCAGGTCTTGGCAGACCCTTCGGGACAGACCATGCCCCAAGGTCCCTGCCGGTCCATAATGGTCCGCCCGGATGGACGAGAAGAACCTCGAGCAGCACTCCGCTCCAACGATACATGAGGAGCCCGCAGCTTATCTTGAACATAGCCGACTGCAATTGAAATGGACTACGGACAGGCAACCGGTACCACGAGAAATTACTCGACCGTTACTTCATAATCGGCAAATTCCTTGATCAGAAGGATCTTCTCCTTCAATCCGTTTGGGTCGAATTTCCCGTAGGCCATCGAGTCGTCAAAGAGACGCAGCCACTTTCTTGTCGCGTCACGTTCGAACCTGCCTCCGCCCGCGACGACCCAAGCCGGGTCATGGATGTTAAATCGCTTCCCGGAGCCGTCGTAGGAGCCGACAAGTCCCTTTTCCTTGCAGAACTGTTTTACGATATCGGCGTGGTACGGCGCGTATTCCTTCGGCGAGAAGAGTAGGTATTCCCTCGACTGATTCCGTATCTGGAGGAACTTCCCGCTCATCTTGACCGGGACGGATGTTTTCTCCATCCCGGCATAATACTGTTCGGAATAATCGACAAAGGTTACCTGAAACTCTTGTCCCATCTATTTCAGTTCTCTTCCGAGCCGCTCGAGAGCTCGCTCAAAGGCCACCTCATAGCTCTTTTCATGTTCCGAGAGAAACTCCGACATTCTTATCTCCACCGCCTCATCGACGGAGAGTGAGGCCTGCAGAACGGTTCTCCCGTCAGGGGTACGGACCGGCCTCGCCCGCATCTGGGGATTCGCCTCTATGGCCGCCCTCAGCTCCTTCACAGCACTTTCCTTCATCTCCCTGTATTCCCGCTGGAGTTTCTCGATTGCGCCCAGGGAGTTCTCGACGGCAGCGGTGTTCGGGTTTTCCTTGAGTGCCTCTATCGCTAAAATTCCATTTTTTCTCTGCCGAAATTCCTCCGGCGCGCCGCCCGGCCTGATGGAGCCGGCAATATGATTCTGAGCCTCCTTCAGGAGACGGGCATTCAGCCCCTTGAACTTTCCCCATATCTCATCTTTTGTAAGTTCGGTCCTATAGAATGCGGACAGGAGCGTTTTCAACTTCTCGCGTTCTTTCAGGTATTCCTTCTCTTGAGGAGTAAGGCCTTCGATCTCCTTCATCTTATCCATTGCCTTCTCAAGGGCGCTTTTCACTGCTGACATGTGACATCTCCTTTCGCGGGCCGCCTCCAGAATCTCATTTAAGACTATCATCAAAATCTCCTCACTGCAACTCCTGAACAACCCTGTATTTGATGAACTCGGGCGGGTGAATCATAGGGAAGCGGTTTCATGATGAGGTCTTTATCAGGTATAATGTGGCATATTATTCTTAGGAGGTTATGTCCAATGAGATTGATGCCGCTTCACGACTGGGTTTTGATCAGGAGGAAAGAACCTGAAGGAAAGACCGCCGGCGGAATCATCATTCCCGATTCGGTCAGAGATACGCCGGATGAAGGCATTGTGGAAGCTGTCGGTCCCGGCAGATTCAAGAAAGAACCGGGAAAGCGAGGGGAGAGGTTCGAGGCTACGGTTGTGAAACCGGGCCAGCGTGTCTTCTTCTCCGGGTATGCAGCAAGGGATGTGGTACTGCAGGAAGAGAAGGTAACTCTTATCAGGGAAGCGGATATCCTCGGAGTTCTTGAAGGCACCGGTGAGGTCACAGTGAAGAAGCCCTTCCAGGTGGAAGTCAAGACTGGGCAACCCCTGCTGGTCCCCAAGAAAACAGGTCCGGCGGTTAGGAAGATTCCCACGACTAAGGTTCCAGTAGCCGCCAGGAAACCTCGTGCGGAAAGCCCGGCGAAGGCGAAAGAGACGCGAAAGACAAAGAAGGCCGACGCGGTCAAGACAGCATCGGGAAGAGCAGAAAAGAAGATCGCACCTGCGAAAAGGACGAGAATCACTGAGAAGAAGAAGACCAGAAAGACGACCGTTGCGAGTCCGAAACCCGGGAAAAAGGCTCCTGCGAGGAAGACAACCTCGAAGAGTTCAGCCCAACAGACTCTCCTGAAGAGAAGAGTTCAGAAAAAGGGTACCGCCAAGAAGACCGTCTCCCCCAAGAAAAAGGCAGGAGTGAGCAGGGAGTCAAAGGGCGGCGTGAAGGCGAAAAGAAGCTCCCGGAAATAGCGAGGGAAGGACACTGCCGTTCGAACCCGGAAAGCTCCCAGAGGGAGATAAGAAGCAAGATTCCCGCTCTAGAGATATTTCGCAAAAACCTTGCGGAAGTGAAAACCATAAATGGCGAGGGTCATCGCGAGGGGGAAGAGGCGGGGGCGCCTGAGCACAGTCCAGAAGAAAAGCCTCCAGTAATGGAACCGCTCCCTGCCTATCATCCCGAGGATTACCGTAGACTTGAGAAAGGCGCCGAGATAATTGAACCGGAATCGTACCGCTTTCTTCTTCGGAGGACGGTATTCCTTCAGGAAGGTCTTAACCCTTTTGTAGTAGTATTTTGGTGAATAGACCGTTTTGAGTATCTGTTTGTACCCATTGATGAGTACGTCGTGGTTCATCTTCGGGACGAAGTTGATCGAGAAATCCGTATTATCACCCGAGGGGTCCTTCAGCAACCGCTGCTCCTTTTCGAGCCGGTCATAGAGCTGTGTGCGCGGAATCGCGTTTAAGAGGCCTACCATCGCCGTGGCTATTCCGCTTTTCTGAATGAACTTTATCTGCGTCTCAAAAATCGTGAGGGGGTCGTTGTCGAAACCGACGATGAACCCGGCCTGAACCTGAAGGCCGGCCTTCTGAATCTTTCTGACGCTTTCGAGCAGGTCGCGGTTCTTGTTCTGGAACTTATTGCATTCGGCAAGGCTCTGCTCGTTCGGAGTTTCGATGCCGACAAAGACAATATCGAATCCAGCCTCGACCATTAACCGCATCAATTCATCATTATCGGAAAGTTCTATAGACGCCTGCGTGATAAACGAGAACGGATGTTTTCTCATCTCCATCCATTCCGCAATGGCCGGAAGGATCTCGTCCCTCAGCTTCCTCTTATTGCCGATAAAATTATCATCGACAAAAAATACTCCGCCCCGAAACCCCTGCACGTAAAGGCTCTCCAACTCTCCGATGATCTGGTCTCTATCTTTCGTTCGAGGCACCCGTCCGCAGAGGACGGTGATATCACAAAAATCGCAGTGAAAGGGGCATCCCCGGGAATATTGGATGTTGACCGTCGCATAACTCTTCATGTTCACGAGTCCCCAGTCGGGAAGAGGAGTCGTCCGTATGTCCGCCCACTCCTCGGAGATGTAAATCCGCCCTGCGCTCCCCTCCCTTAAGTCTTTCAGGAAAAGGGGCAGGGTAATTTCGGCTTCATTCAATACCAAGTGATCCACGTCCTTGAATTCTTCATATCCCGTGGTGAAAAGGGGGCCGCCGGCTACTATCTTGGCGCCTATGGATCTGCACCTCGCGATGACCCGCTTCGCCGATTCTCTCTGGATCGCCATGGCGCTGATGAAGACGAGATCTGCCCACCTCAAATCATCATCACGGAGGGCAGTAACATTCATGTCTACGAGTCTCTTTTCCCATTCCCCGGGAAGCATGCTGGCAACGGTCAATAAGCCTAGGGGAGGGCTGCTCGCTTTCCTGAAGATGAATTTCACGGCGTGTTTAAAACTCCAGAACGTGTCAGGAAATTCCGGATAAACGAGGAGTATTTTCACCTATGATTCCTTTTCGACGCTCTTGGTAATGAGGTCAACCACCCACTCCCGGTTAACCTTGATATCGTAGTATACATCATTATTTAGATATTTATCCGATATCCCGATGGCTCGTGATCACCGAATGGCAGGCGGCTTGTTGTAACCACAATTAAAAATGCTCATCTTCTTCCTCATCCGTTCTGTCCGTCCTCTGACGAATTCTCATCCGCCCCCAGGCGCTCGTTTCCCAATTGTCTTTGCGGATTGTTCCGGTAACCCAGGGAGGCACTGTCAAGCGAAAATATTCCGAGAGGGCGCTGACATATGGCTCATACATGAGGCGAAGTTCGGTCAAATCCTGCTCCGCCTCGTTTCCTTCACGAAGCGGCAGCCCGGCTTCGGCCAGCGCTGCCCGAAGTTCCGCAAACTCTTCGGGAGTGAAACGATCCCGCTTCGGCTTGATAGGAGACCGTCTAAAAATGAGGGAAAGATCCACAACCGTGTGCCGTGCCATGGCAAAGGTGAGCTGGGCCTGGCGTGCACAGGTGCCCTCCATAGCAGACAAGACGAAGGCGCTCGTATCGAGGATTGCGGTGATGGCGGCAAGCCATGATTGGTTATCATGCTGCGAGCGGAAATAGGCGAGCACGGGGTAGGAGAGATGACTTTCGAGCAACTCGGCGGCCCAGCGCTCCCATTCGCTCAGATGCCGGAGGAGCGTTTCCATGTTCGTGTCATGGCAGCGCCTCCGTAACATCTCGGCAGCGGTGGGCGGCGATCCGGCGCGTGCGTCGAGAAGCGAGATGTTCAATTCCCTACGGGAGATGGACTGACTGAGTGCCGGCAGATAAGCGAAAAGGAGCGCGAGAAAACCGAAACCAAGTCCTGCCTCGACCGCGGTGAGCACTCGTGCAATCGGGGCGAGAGGAGTGACATCACCGAGCCCGAGAGTGAAAAAGGTCGTGGCGCTCAAGTACAAGTCCGTACTAAAACCTGCGACCCCTTCCGGCGTCTTGATCGGAGAACCGCATGCCCAGTGTAAAAGCCCGAATCCTACGATCAAGCCGAAGGCCCAGATACTGAGCAGGAGCAATAATGAAAGCGGTCCGAAATAACTGAGAAAGGTATCCTGAAGTCTGCCCTTAGAGATCGAACGGAACAGGGCAGACCAGATTCGCCAGGCATTTCTATAGAAGAGGCGGGTGAAGCGGTATTTGCGCGTCACACGACGGGGAAGCAGAATTACCTCAAAAGCCTCCCAGAGGACAAGGAGAATGAGGGAGACGCCGAGGATCGCTGAGAGAACCTGCACCTTCACCTCCACGAATACTCACGCAACGGCTAGAGAAAGCATACCACAAAAATCGGGTAAGCCATACCCCTCACCTCGCTCCTGCTGTTCTAGACTCTGTCATGTGTCCTTTTTTTTAACATGTCAAGATCCAGGAAAGATCTTTCCCGAAACAGCAAAAATGAAAAAGGCGATGGCCATCTGGAGGCAGAGGCCGATAATGAGGGACCAGACGAAATGTATTTTCGGAGCGAGGAAGATAACAGAGAGGACGAACGCCATCCAGGGGAAGATCATGATCATTAACCCCCGTGCGTAGGACAATACCATCGACTGACCGGCATTGAGATATATGAGGATGAATGTGCTGGTCGTTATGATCGGCAGGGTCCCGACAAAGGCAGCGAGCAGACCTCGGGAGTGGTTTGCAAGATAGGTGACACCGCTCGTGATAATTCCGCCGAAAAGGAAGTAGAGAAGGTACCTTGATTCAAGCATCTCTTACCGGATATTCATCGCCGTCATCGATAGAGAGCTTCCCTCTATAGTCTACCCGAGCGTATGATGGATATGACGAGCCATAAGCCGAGAATAAAGGCGAGTATAAAACTGAGTATGCCGAGAATCGACAACCCGAAGACTTTCGGTCCGACACCTGTTCCGTGCATGATGGCGGAACTGACCAGGACGGCGCTCACGATCATGCCGAAGGCGATCCTGTTGCTCGAGCGGTCCATGTCGTGAATCAATTTCTCGAAGCCGCTGTGCGTCATCTTTACATGGAGGTCATCGTTGAGCACCTTCCGAAAAACCTGTTTCATCTGTTTCGGAAAGAGGAGGACAAAATCTCCGAGGTCCATTATACTCTTGCTCCCCTTTTCGAGGATCTTGGCCGGGCTGAAGCCCTTTCTGGCGAGTCTTGATGCATAAGGCTCGGCTGCTGAGACGAAATCGAACGTCGGATCCAATTCCCTGCAGATACTCTCGAGAATGAGAAGCGCCTTGTTGATGAGGAGCAAATCCGAAGGAATCCGTATCCTGTGCTTCATAGCGTGATGGGTGATGATGTCGAGATACTGAGCAAAATTTATCTCCTCAAGGGTGAGCCCGTAGAGCGGTTCGATAATGTCGATCAGGTCAGCCTTGAACTCCCTCCTGAAGCGCTCGAGGTCGACATCCTCGGGAACGTAACCCAGTTCCACATACTGGTCGATAAGCCTATCAAAATCCCTCTGGGTAAGGGCAAGGAAGGTATTTGCGAGCGTTTCCATCATCGCGGGGCTGACGTGGCCGACGATGCCGAAGTCAACGAAACTCAGGGTCCCGTCCAGGAGCGCGAAGATATTCCCGGGATGCGGGTCAGCGTGGAAGAACCCGTCTTCGAGAACCATCTTGAAATAGGCGTCGATCCCTATCTTCGCTATCCGTTTGCGGTCGAGGCCCATCTCCTCTATCCGCGCGATATCGTCCACCCTCACGCCGTCGACCCTCTCCATGACGAGCACCTTCTCGGTAACAAATTCCCGATAGATGCGAGGTATGTGGATATCCGGTTCATGCTCGAATATCTTGCCGAACCGATAACAGTTCCTGGCCTCGATAGCGAAATCCATTTCCTTGCGGACCGTCTTTGAGAATTCTTCAACGACACCGACGGGATTGAAGAACCGGGATTCCGGCACGTGCCTCTCGAGAAGACGGGCAACAGTCGAAAGGATCGAGATATCGGTTTCTATCTGTTCCCGTATGCCGGGCCGCTGGACCTTTACGATTACATCACTGCCGTCAAGGAGTCTTGCGCGATGGACCTGTGCTATGGATGCAGCGGCGATCGGCTCGTTCTCGAAGTCGAGGAATATCTTCGTGAGGGGCATCTTAAGCTCCTCCTCGATGATCTGTCTCGCCTCAGAGACAGGGAAGGGGGGGACTTCGTCCTGGAGTTTTTTGAATTCGTTCGCAAAGGGCGCCGTGACAAGGTCCGGCCTCGAAGAGAGTATCTGTGCCAGCTTGATGAAGCTCGGCCCGAGTTCTTCGAAGGCGATCCTCAGCCGTTCGGGTACTGTCGGGCCTTTCAAGGACGGCCACTGTCCGAAGGTCCTGAGGCGTTTACCGAAGGGAACGTACCTGCCGAGATGGATCTGATCGACGACACGGCCGAAGCCATGCTTTAAGAATACATTAATTACTTGTTGCAGTCTTCTTGCAGACTTGTACGTGCGGGTCAGCCTGAAGAGGTTCACGGGAACTATCCTTCTTTGGGGCCCTCCAATTTCTTGACGCGGGCAGAAAGGGTCCGGATCTCTTTTTCGAGCCTCTCGATATCGTCTTTCGAAGGAAGATTCATCCTGTCCATGGCCTTCGCAATTAACTCGGTCAGGCCTTTGCTCACCTGTTCCGAGCTCTTATCGGCCTTTTCAGACCATTCCTTTACCAGCTTAGCCCCCTGCGACTCGCTCAGTTCTCCCTTCTTGACCAGTTCGTCGATGAATTCCCGTATCTTCTCCTGAACACCAAACCCCGCAAATAGCGCATTCCGCACAACATCAAAGATCGTCATACCCACCTCCTCATGAACTGCCCCCTGGCATCATCCTTTTGACTATATCGTATACCGATTCGAGGGCCTTGTCCAACTTTTCCATATCGTTCGTTCCGCCCTGTGCCATTTCGGCCTTGCCGCCGCCCCTTCCCCCTGCCAGGGCAGAGACCTGTTTCAGTATTTCGCCGGCATGAAAACGGTCCGTCAGGTCTTTGGTGACCATAGTGAGGATCGATGCCTGCCCGTTTTTTGACGATGCCACGCAGATGACACCCGAACCCATCCTGTCCCGAATATTATCCGCAAGAACCCGCAGGTCCTTCTGCTCGAGGCCGTCGACCCTCTGGGAAAGGACCGGTATTCCGTCAACCTTTCTCATCTGTTCGAGAATTGAAGAGGAGTCCCTCGCGGCAGTCTTCGATTTGATGGATTCCAACTCTCTTTCGCTTGCCTTTACGTCGTTGAGGAGTTTTTCTATTCTCGCGTACGCCCGGTCGGTCCTCAACAATTCATGGATCATCTTCAGTTCATTAGCCTTCTCTTTCAGGTAATGGAACGCCTCCTTGCCGGTAAAGGCTTCTATCCTTCTGATTCCCGACGCGACACTCCCCTCGGAGACGATGACGAAGGAACCGATATCGCCCGTCGCGTTGCAATGGGTTCCCCCGCAGAGTTCGGAGCTGAATTCCGGGACGCTCACGACTCTGACGGTCTCCCCGTATTTCTCTCCGAAGAGGGCCGTCGCTCCCGATTCCATCGCCTCCTCTATGCTCATGATCTTCGTCACTACCGGCAGGTTCTCAAGGACTTTCCCTGTGAGACGGGTTTCGATTTCCGATATCTCAGAGTCTTCTAGCCCCGAGAAATGGGTGAAATCGAACCGAAGCCGCTCGGGAGAGACGAGGGAACCGGCCTGTTTCACATGGTCTCCGAGAACGGAACGGAGAATTTCATGAAGGAGGTGGGTAGCGGTATGATTTCTCATCGTCGCCCTTCTCTGTTCCCTATAGACCGTGCACCTGGCTCTGTCCCATACGTGAAGCACGCCCCTCGTAATCCTGATTACGTGAGCGTGG
>DASPUT010000033.1 GCA_035622735.1 Thermodesulfovibrionales bacterium
TGCCGGTACTTCTCTACCGTGAGGGTCACGGTGGCTTCGGTAATATTCGACAGATACCGTCCGAATTTGCTGATCTTCTCTTCAGCGTAACTTCTCAGTGCAGGGGTAACCTCCAGGTGTCTACCGTTCACAATGATGTTCATGTGTCCTCCTTTTCGGGTTCGTGCGAGGGTTAGGGCAAGGTCCTTCTTTCAGTGATCAAAGGTCACCTTCTTGCGTTGTCCCTGGGACGGGATCTTGAGATCTTCCCGGTATTTTGCCACGGTCCTTCTCGCGATGATGATGTTCTTTGCCTTGAGCAGCTCCACAATCTTCTGGTCGCTGAGCGGTTTTTGGTTGTCTTCCTCGGAAACGAGTTTCCTGATGACGTCCTTGACGGAGGTTGATGAGACCGCGCCTGCCTCGCCCTGAAGCGCACTGCTGAAGAAATACCGGAAACCGAAAAGACCGTGGTTGCAGGAAAGGTATTTGTTCGAAGTCACCCTGCTGATGGTACTCTCGTGCATGCCGAGGCTCAGGGCGACATCCTTCAAGTTCAACGGTTTCAGAGAGGAGACATCCCTATCGAAAAAATCCCTCTGAAAGTTCAGGATGCTTTCCGTGACACGGTAAATGGTCCTGTTCCTCTGGTCAAGACTCTTGAGGAGCCAGACCGCGGAACGGAGCTTGTCATCGACAAACTGCTTCTCCTCCTTGGTAAGGGACTTTTTCGAGAGGAGGAGTTTTCGGTACTGATTACTCAGTCTGAGACGCGGCAATCTGTCGTCGTTCAGGATGATCTGGTATCCGTCCTCCGTCTTGACCACGTAAACGTCGGGTACGACATACTCGGCTGAGGAAGTCGAAAAATTTCTTGCCGGTTTGGGTTCAAGCCCTTCGATGATACTCACGGCCGCGATGATGTCGTCGAGGGGCGAGCCATACTGCTTCGCCACCTGTTGATACCGCTTCTTTTCGAGATCAGCGAGGTTGTTCAGGACGATTTTCTCGACGAGACTTCCGGTGAGGTTCAGTGCCCTCAGCTGAAGAAGGAGACATTCCTGGAGATTCCGTGCCGCGATGCCGGGAGGATCGAACCCCTGGATGTGCAGGAGGGCTGAGGCGACCCTTTCCGTGGCGGCATGCGCGGCATCGGCGATTTCCTCGACCGATGCCCTGAGATATCCGTTCTCATCGATATTACCGATGATCATCTCGCCGATCCGCTTCATCTCGTCGGAGACATCGGAGAGCCGCAACTGCCACATGAGGTGATCGGTGAGGTCCATCTCCTTGGAGACGAATTGTTCGAAGGAAGGGCTCTCGACCGTACCCGGTGTGAAGTATCCAAGGTCCCGGCCGTCGCTTCCCCGTTCGTCGAAGTAATCGTCGACGCTCAATCCCCCGCTCGAAATCAGCTTTTCGAGGGGCGCCTCCGTATCGTCGGAGAAGGTCTCTGGCTCGATGTTCTCGATCTCTTCTTTCGTGAGATCTTCCTTGTCTTCACCGATCTCTTCGAGAAAGGGGTTCTCAATGAGCTCTTGCGTGAGCGCCTCGGAGAGTTCGAGTTGCGGCATCTGGAGGAGCTTTATCGCAAGCTGCAGCTGCGGCGTGAGGACGAGCTTCTGGCTCAGTTTTAATTCCAGTCTGCTTTCGAGTGCCGCCATTAGAGCCGAAATTCCTTTCCGAGGTATGTCTCTTTCACCTTCGGGTTGGCGATGAGTTTTTCCGGTATCCCTTCGTCGAGGATGCCCCCGCTGCTTATGATGTACGCCCTGTCCGTTATAGACAGCGTATCCCTTACGTTGTGGTCGGTTACGAGTACCCCCAAACCCTTTTCTTTCAAGTACCGAAGCATTTTCTTCAGTTCTATTATAGCAATTGGATCGATTCCTGCAAAAGGCTCATCGAAGAGGATGAAGGTGGGATCGATAGCGAGGGCGCGGGCTATCTCGGTTCTCCTCCGTTCTCCTCCTGAAAGACGGTAGGAATGCCTGTCAGCAAACTCGCCGAGGTTGAATTCTTCCAGGAGCTGGCTGATTCGGCTCTCCCTCTCGGCCTCCGAGTAACCTTTGATTTCGAGTACCGCCCTGAGGTTGTCCCTGACCGTCAGCTTTCTGAAGATGGACGGTTCCTGGGGAAGATAACTGATGCCCCGGATCGCCCTCTTATACATGGGGAGTTGGCCTATCTCTTCCTCATCGAGAAAGATACTGCCCCGGTCGGGCCTTATCAGCCCGACGATCATATAGAAGGTCGTCGTCTTCCCTGCCCCGTTCGGGCCGAGGAGGCCTACGATCTCTCCCGTCGAGACGCCTATGCTCAGATCGGCTACGGCCTCTTTGCCGCGGTAGCTTTTTGTGAGGTTTCGTGCCTCGAGGGTATGCATTATTTCGTCTTCTTGTTCTCGATGAAGACCTTAGGGTTTTCGACGATCGAGCGGTCTTCCTTCATGAGGTATGTCATCTTTGTCCCCGAAACCACATTGCCTCCTTCAGTCGCCCTGGGATCTCCCGTAAAAATCACCTTCTCGTCGTCGGCGAAATAAGTGGCTTCTTCGGAGGTTATGACCCGATCGCCCCTTACCAGTCTCACGTGTCCCTTCGCATCAATCCTCGTCACGTTGCCTCCCTCTGCATACGAGACGAGCATGCTGTCTGAAGAGATCGTCCCGTTGTCTGTCCGCGCAGTGACGGAACCTTCAAAAAGGGCGGTATGGGCCTTGTTATCCGCTGTCAGGCTCGTTGAATTTATGACAATCGGCCCCTTGGTTTCGAATGGCTTCTCTTCACCCTGGCAGGGTGTAGGTGCAAGGGAAAGGAGGAGCAGGGGCAAAAGGGCAAATACCCTTACTATCTTTCCGGAAACCGAAAGGGACAAAGAACTGTAGTATCCCATCCGGACTCTAAAAGAATGTCGCCTGAACATTTTTCATGAGTTTCACTTTCTGGTCCTGAGTGGCGACAAGCCCGTCACCCTCTATCCTGAAGTTCTTACCGTCCATCCGGACCCTGTCGGGGGAAGTCAGCGTTTCCTGTGAAGGATCCCACGAGAGAGACTTCGCGGAGATGACGGAATCCTTGATTCGTATCTTTATGTTATCCTCAAGGAGGACTGCCCGCGTTGTCAGGTTGTAGGTTCCCGAATCGGCGTTCAGTACGACCCCTTCTTTTATCGCGTTTACGGTTACCGCACTCATCTTGGCGACGGTTTCGTCCCTCGTGAAATCGGCCTTTTTCGCGGAGATCACCCAGGAATCAGTGCCGTTTTTTTTGTGCACGATACGCAGTCCTTCAATATATGAGTTTGTTTTCAACGACGAGCCTATCCTGTATTCCTTCTCTCCGCTGAAGAGGAGATAGGATAGGGCGAGCAGGGAGAGGACAATGAGACCTACATACCTCACAAAAAAAGTTTATCACAGAGAAAAGGCTTGAGTAAAGCAAATAATGTACCAAGGAGTCGATTCTGTGGTTTTCGCTTGACAATACTCTATCCTATTAATATAATTAGTAAAAATGCTTTGCTGAGATTACACATCCAAGAATAGGATCCGCGAGGTGTCTATGACGAAGGCTGACCTGGTAGACGCAGTGTTCGGAAAGGTGGGATTATCCAAGATCGAGTCCCAGAATATTATCGAAATGATCTTTGACACAGTTAAGCAGACGCTTGTTGAGGGCGAATCGGTAAAGGTTTCCGGATTCGGGACATTCAACGTCAAGAAGAAAAATGCGCGAAGGGGAAGGAACCCCAAAACCGGAGGAGACCTCGAAATAACGCCGCGGAGGGTAATTACCTTCAGGGCGAGCAACCAGTTAAAGGGTATCATCGAAAAAGTAGATGCATAGATCACAGGCCGGCAACATCATCAAAACCCAAAAGCCATTCCCGGACAAGCTTTTTTATAAAATCGGGGAAGTGAGCAGGATTGCCGGTGTTGAACCTTATGTGCTCCGGTACTGGGAGACTGAATTTTCCTTTCTGAAGCCGCGAAAGAACAAGTCGGGTCAAAGGGTATACATAAAAAAGGACCTTGAACTTGTTCTCCAGATAAAGAAGCTGCTCTATGAGGAAAGGTACACCATAGAAGGGGTAAGGAAGAAATTCGGCGAAGGCGAGCCGGAGCCCCAGCCACAGAAACTTCCCGTACAGTCCTCATCTAAGGAAATAATCGAGAAAGTCCGGAAGAGGCTCAGGGAGATACTGAGCCAGATCACGTAATCGGGGCGTAGCGCAGCCTGGTAGCGCACTCGCTTGGGGTGCGAGTGGTCGCCCGTTCAAATCGGGTCGCCCCGACCATTAAAATCAAGGGTTTACACGATTTCGTGTAAACGCGTGTGCACTTGCTTTTGATGCGAGTGGTCGCCCGCTCATTTACCGTTGCGCCACTTGTATGACTAACAGCCTATGACGGACCTCTCTTCTGCTCGTTTCGTCGGGAAAGAAACACGTCCTTCTCAAAATTTCTGCTACGGCTAACACTTACGAGCTCTCAGGTATGGTAAAACGCAACCGCTGTCGAGTACGTGTAGAAATTGCAAGCCGTGTGCTCTGATTATCGAGGGATTGTCGGCATAAAGAACATAGAGAATTCTCAGTAGGCAAAGCCGACTGTCACAGGGGGTACATCAGGTCGGGCTAAAATGCGCCTTATTGTTGCCTTGAGAGGATATCATTGAGAAGCCGGTGCGCTTCATCGAGATCAGGTCTTATCTGTAAAATTCGTTCAACTTCTTTTTGGGCTATATACAGGTTTCCTTTTTTTAGGTAAATAAGAGCAAGATAATAATGCGCCATTATGTTATCCGGCGACAGGCGTGTTACGGTTTGGAATTCTTCCACACTCAAATCCAGGAAGCCGTGTAATGCGTATGCACCACCAAGATTAAAATGAGCTTCTGCGAAATCAGGTTTCAGCTGCAATGCTGTCTGGTATTCCGCAATAGCTAAGTCGAATTGTTCGTTTGATGCATATGCCAAACCAAGGCTATTATGAGCTTCTGCGAAATCAGGTTTCAGCCGTAATGCCGCTTGGTATTCCGCTATGGCTCTGTCGAGTTGACCATGAGATGCGTATGCGGCACCAAGATTAAAA
>DASPUT010000034.1 GCA_035622735.1 Thermodesulfovibrionales bacterium
CGGCACGAGGTCGCCGAGGATCCCGGAGGACGACCGCCACAAGGGCATTGTCGAGAACAAGGCCTGCCTCGAATGCCACGGGCCTGATAAAGAGGCGGCTTTGAAGAAGACGCATCCTCCCAAATATGAATGTCTGCTCTGTCACAAGACAAAGAGGAGAGTCAAGGCGGCCTGAAGGCTTCGACTGAGCGGAGGAATTCTCCATGAAACGAGCTGCATGCACGGTCACGTCCTTCAAGGAACTGAAGGACGTGCTCGAACGAAGACCGCATACCCTCCGGAGCGGTAGGGCTCCGAAGGAACATATTCCTGACAGCAAGACCGATGAGGATATCTTCCTTGAGGCCATGGCCGATGTGAGGGAGATACGGGAGTTCAGGGATATTCCGGTCAGGAAGCCTCCCCGCGTCGAGCCCCGTCCGGCGTGCGACGAAGATATCCGTGAGGCCTTGAGGGAGATCGTAAAGGGAAAACGGAAGATAAGGCTCTCCGATACCGGCGAGTACATGGAGTGGACAGGGTCGAGTGCGAGAAAGGACACGGCAAGAAAGCTCCATGAGGGGAGATTCGCTGTGCAGGACTCGATTGACCTACACGGCATGACCCTCTGCGAGGCTGAGGAGGCGCTCAGCAGGTTTTTTCGGGACGCGGTGAAGAAGAGACTCTTCTGCATCAAGGTGATACACGGGAGGGGCCTCAGGTCTCCGAAGGGCCCCGTCATCAAAGAGGCGCTGAAGCAGTGGCTTCACGGCCCCTTGAGAAAGTGGGTCACTGCGTACGCCAGCGCGAAAGACTGCGACGGAGGACTGGGAGCCACGTACATCATACTCAAGTGACGGTCTGTCCTCGTTCGGGGAAATAATCCTTTGAAGTATGGTATAACAAAAGAAGGGGGAATCGTCGGTCCCTGAAACAATCAAGAGAAGGAGTCTGAAGGATGAAACGTTTTTTCGTAGTCGCAGTCGTAGTCGCGGCCCTTGTTTTTCTGATGGCCGGAAGGAGCACGCACGCCGCTTCCCAGGAGGCGACACCGCTGTCCGGCAAGGTGGTCGAGACGATGGATAGTGGGGGATATACTTACGTCTGCCTCGAGAAGGAAGGCAAGAAGACCTGGGTGGCGGTTCCCCAGATGAAGGTCGTCAAGGGCAAGAACATGTCTTTTGAGCCGGGGATCGAGATGGTCGATTTCGAGTCCAAGACCCTCAAGCGCAAGTTCGATAAGATCTATTTTTCCGGGGGACCGGTTAAAGAGTAGAGACGATGAAAGGAGGGGAGATAGTACTCTTTTGCCAGCTCCCCTCCTCTATCAAATAGCAAAGCGACAGGTTTTTACTCGATATTGAAAGTGGCCACTTCCTTGAAGCCGGGCAGGTACTGCCCGACCGGCACGAGCTTCTTGCCTTCGTCGACGCATCCGATAATAATCGTCCAGAGCTGATTCAGTTCGGTCTTTTCTCTCTCGTTCTCAGGCGTCATCTTAATAAGGGTCCCTTCGAGTTCGATCTTCATATAATACCTCCCATGATTTCGATTGCAATCATTATATAAAAAATTTCCCTTTTTTAGGAATGATTTTTTTGTCTGATCGGGGAAGGGGAAACGAGAGGAGTTTAATTGCTCGGCAGCCGTATCGGATACGGGTAGGGCGGTGTTGAGTCCGTGAGGAGGGCGGGGTTCAGGTTCTTTATCGCCTTGACGGATGTCTTATATTTTTCCGCAACCGCTTTCAGACTCATGGTGCCGTGGCTTGTTATTTCCCGGTAAGCGGGGTCCTCGGTCACTTCCCTGTCCGATGTAAACCCGTAATTCTCCGGGTCTTGCGCAACCGTAGATGCGGCCATAAAATACGCGAGATAGCGGTTTATCACCCACGGGAGGCCTTCCTTCGATTTCTTGAATATGCGGGTGATCTTCCCTTCGCCCGCGTTGTATGCCGCAAGGGCGATGTCCCACGCGCCGAACCTGACGTAGAGGTCTCTCAGATAATCAGCTGCGGCATGGGTCGATTTGACGGGGTCCTTCCGCTCGTCCACATAGCTGTCGACTCTCAGGCCGTAACTCTGCGCGGTGCATCTTACGAGCTGCCATAACCCGACCGCATCTCCGGGCCCCACGGACAGTGGGGCGAAGCCACTCTCGATGAGAGGGAGGTAGGCGATGTCGAGAGGGATACCCTTCTCGGTGAAGACGTCTGTTATCAGGTCGATATATTTATAGGAGTTGTTGAGGCTCTGCTCGAAGGCCTCCGGCATCTTCCGTGTGAAAAAATCGATCGCCCGGTCGTAGAGTCTACCCGTGGACTCCTTTTCTTTTATCATCTCGAGCTCCTGACCGGCTACGGCCTTCACCGGCGCCGATAAAAAGAGAAGCATCAGGGCTGTTGCAAATAGTTTGCGCATTCCTCGACCTTTGGTTTGGGTTATTTATTCTGAAAAACGAAAAAACGTTTGAGTGCTGCTTATGTGAGTTAAAAAAATATAACATTTCTTCCGAATAATTGCAAGTTTTTTTTCAAGAAAAATTTTTGCGAAGTAAAGGATAGAATTTTATGAAGATTTTTTAATTAGAATTTTTCGGCTGATGTGGGAAGTAATTACTTCTTGAGAAAGATGGTTAAGTGGAGTTATGAATCTCGTACGGAAAGATACTATGCTATTGATTTGACTCTCTATACTATCTGCTATTTTCCTACCGAAAACTGTATCGTCCTTTTCCTCTGAACTCCAAGATGCCTCTGTCTCTCAGAATTTGCAACTGCTGACGGATTTTGGGGCGGATATTTTTGTTGTCCGGGTGGAGCAGCTGAAGTTGTTTGTCGAATGAATATGCCTCAGCTAAAGTAAAATCTTTTTTCCCGAGTTCTCTGATAACCTTCAATATGTCGGCCGTCCATCCCCTAACATCATAATTCTTTTCTGATAGGAACCTGAATCGCTCATAGCACAGTTTGACCGTTTCAGGGCTAGACACTTTTCGATCTTTAGTAATCGCAATCTTTCCATCAACAGGTATCTCCTTCAAGACAATGTTGCATCCAATCCATCCTGCTCTCCGAGCATTTGGCGAGAGGGGCTTGCGGGGCTCTATACAGGAGAGTGTCAGGAAATACCGAGGGACTATCAATAATGTTTCTGCACAGTATTCTTGCGAATTGTAATGAAGAAGGAACAGGTTGGGAGTTCTGTTATTCTTAATCGATTCAATCATTGGGCCATAAGCAGAATCAAGAATCTTTTCCCCTAATGGCTTGTTTTGGCTTTTTAGTTGATAGGTTTCAGAACAGTCATCACAAACGAAATCTATGACCTTTGTATTATCCCGAGCTGTCTGTAATCTCGGCTGTTTGCAGGAAGGACAGAATAGGTTTCTAGCAGCCCAATCTTCGGTCAGGACCCGCGCAATCTGAGAAGGACTTTTATATCCTTCTGCTTTTTCTCTAACAAAGCATAAATCCATAATGCGATATGATAAGGTATTCTATCAGATCATTGACATTGCCGCTGGATTCGATCAACGATCGATCGGAGAATTAGCTCCGACGATTTCGATTATTACATATAGTCTCTTTACTTCCACTGCTTATTCGATCAAAGATCGTTCATTAATTCAAGTGGACGACTTTGGGTCTGAAGAGGCTTCAACCTGAAAACTTTGATCTCGAATGCACCACAGTTTGGTCTTTTCCGAAAAGGGGCAACTGGGCAACGCACAGATCCGACTATCGCGGAAACTGGTCGCCGCAGGTTGCAAGGAATCTCATCTTGCGATATTCCACGGAGGGTGATCTTGTACTTGACCCGATGGTAGGCAGCGGTACGACACTTGTTGCATGCAAATTGACAGGTAGAAAAGGCGTTGGAATCGATATAAATCCGGAGGCGATAAGGATTACAGAAGAACGGCTGAACTTTGACCACCTTTCTAAGGAGAAACAAAAGTGTTATGTCGGCGATGCAAGAAACCTCGATCCGATGGAAAATAATTCAGTTGATTTGATTATTACCCATCCGCCTTATGCAGACATCATTAAGTATTCGGAGGGCAGAATTAAGGAAGACCTTTCAAACATTCATTCAATTGATACATTCTGTGCTGAAATAGAGAAGGTCGCACAGGAGTGTTATAGGGTCTTAAAACCTGACAAATTCTGCGCAATTTTGATTGGTGACACGAGGCGGAAGAAGTTCTATATTCCTCTTGCCTACAAGGTCATGGAGATATTTATGAAGGCAGGTTTTGTCCTGAAAGAGGACATCATTAAGGTTCAGCATAACTGCAGGGCGACGGGGTTTTGGGTGAAGAAATCCAAGCTCTACAATTTCCTTCTCATCATGCATGAGCATCTGTTTGTGTTTCAGAAACAGTGCCAAAGAGCAAAAGCGCAAAAGTTAAGGGTGGTATAATGTCGCATGGCAAATTATAAGGACCTTATCGTTTTTCAGAAATCCGATGAACTTGCTTACCAGCTCTATAAAGCAACTGATAAATTTCCCAAGTCTGAATTATTCGGACTGACTTCACAGATTAGAAGAGCGGCACTATCTATCCCTACTAACATTGTCGAAGGCTATGCGAGAAAGAGCAGGAAGGAGCTTGGGCAGTTTGTGAACATAGCCCTCGGCTCTCATGCCGAGACAGAATATTTGTTTGATTTCTCAAAACGGCTCGGATACTTTAAGACCGATACCGCTCAGATAGAGAACTTGTTGGCCGAGGTCGGCAGACTTTTGTGGAGTTTCCATCGTTCCCTCTGACTTTTGCACTTTTGACTTATGCGCTTATGAACTGCCCGTGAGGGCAGCAGAAGTGCGGTTTATCTATGAGCCACGGCTGTTGTATAATGGTGCTAAGATTAACTAAAGGAGGCGGTGAAATTGAAAAATTATCATCTTCAAGTGATTATCGAGCAGGATGAAGATGGCGTTTTTATAGCAGAATGTCCTGCTCTCCAAGGCTGTTATGCTCAGGGAAAGACCTATGAGGAGGTAATTGAGAATATTAGGGACGTAATCGCACTGTGTATAGAAGAACTCAAGGAAGAAAAGAAGAAGATTAACCTTAAATACCCTGAGGTCATCGGCATCAAATCCCTTGAGGTTGCTGTTTGAGCGGACAGGGCAGAACCATCAGCCGAGGTTTGCTGAGAAAGATAATCCGCGATATAGAACTGTCTCCGGAAGAATTTCTAAAGCTTATTAGGAAAGGCTAGAGCGTCTAAAATCCTCTAATTTCCTCATCTGCATTGGTTGGCGACACAGGTTGAAATATGTTCTATATTCCCCCCAACCTATAAAGTCACGGAGAGAACAGGAGAAGCAGCGACGACATCATACTGGCGCAACCATCCGTGAGGGGACTTGACAGGCATGGTAATATAAAAAAAGGGGATAAAGATGAGGAGAATCTTTAGGAATATATCCGATGACACGGTCAGAGAGGAAGACCGGCGAGGGAACGGAACATCCTCTCTGCACGATGGAGAACTGCTCGATGCCTATTCGCTCGCTGTCGTGAGCGCTTCGGAGAAGGTCAGCCCTTCAGTTGTGAATATCGATGTGCGGCAGACGGTGAGGACGGGCGGAGCGGGACAAGAGAATCAACTGCATGCCAATGGTTCCGGGTTTATCTTCACGCCTGATGGCTTCATCCTCACGAACAGCCATGTCGTGCACGGCGCGGCCGGCATCGAAGTGACCCTGCCGGACGGGCGGCGCTATCCGGCCTACATGGTCGGAGATGACCCGGACTCCGATCTCGCGGTAATCCGGATTCATGCACCGAACCTTGTCGCTGCTCCGCTCGGTGATTCGCAGTCCGTAAGGGTCGGCCAGCTCGTTATCGCCATCGGCAACCCCTACGGCTTTCAGTACAGCGTGACCGCGGGAGTGGTCAGCGCCCTGGGGCGCTCGCTCAGGGCCAGGTCCGGAAGGCTTATCGACAACGTTATTCAGACCGACGCGGCGCTGAACCCCGGCAACTCGGGCGGGCCGCTCGTCAATTCCCGCGGGGAAGTGATTGGGGTGAACACCGCGGTAATCATGCAGGCCCAGGGCATCTGCTTTGCCATCGCTGCGAATACCGCAAAGTTCGTTGCCGCAGGCATCATGAAGGAGGGAAAGATACGACGGAGCTACATCGGCTTAGGCGGACAGGGCATCGTGCTGCACCGGCGCATCGTGAGGTTCCATAACCTGCAGGTCGAGAGCGGAGTACTCGTCGTCTCCGTCGAAGCGAACAGTCCGGCCATGAAGGCCGGTCTGCAGCTCGGGGACGTGATTGTCGCCTTTGGAGATACGCCTGTTGCGGGTATCGATGACCTGCACCGGCTCCTGACTCAGGATAAAGTCGGGAAGCGATTCCCCCTCGCCGTCATCCGTAGAAGTGAAAAATTGACCCTCGATGTCATCCCCGAGGAATCGATTGTGCGTCCCTACAATTAAAGACTCGCGGCTTCCCTGGATCGTATTTCCTTGAATTTCTTGAGGCGGAAGTGCGACTCCCTTTCCCGCTCCGCGATAAACTGGGTTATCGTCTTAATCTGGTGCTTCAGCTCGGGGAAGACGAGTTCCTCGAGCACCCGTATCTTTCTCGTCGTCCTCAGGATCTCCTCTCCGAGTCTCTTGATCTTACTCTCGAACTCGGCGTTTTCTATCATCGCCTCGAGGAGTTTTTCGAAGAGGTCGAAGGCTTCGTCTAGGTGAACTGTCGTGGAGAGACGGTCGTACCCCCTCTTATCCGGCTCCCTCACAGGGACCTCGTGGACTATCACGTCTTTGTACTTCAGGCCCCAGATGCTCTTTTCGGTGATATCGATTCTGAAGTCCCGCTCCGTCGCCACCGTTATCGACTCTATCGTCTCCTTCCCCTCATGCCCGAGACTCAGCGCCAGTTCCTGAAGGGCGTTTCCGTAACTATTCCTTATGTCCTCCCGCGAACGGAGAAAAGGGCGGGTCGTATCGAGAAACTCCTTTATCAGGGCCTGCTTCCTCGCCTTGAGGATGCCGGTGCTGTTCGCGACGGAACGAGCCTTCTCCTTCAGGAGGAGGAGATTTGTCCTCGTCGGGTGTATCATGTCACCTCGAGGGAGAACCTCTTCATGAGATTGAGGCCGGTGTCGAGGGTCTCGCCTACGGTCCTCCTCTCCATTCCCTGACTCACGAATTCCCTTTCGAAGGCATCGGCGAAATCGAGCATGAGGATGTCGCCCTTTGTCATGCCGTCCCTTCCGACGATCGCCTCGAGCCTCCTGAGGTCTCTCCCCTTTGCATAGTATTTGTAGAGGTAGTTCGCGACCTTTCTGTGGTCTCCCCGCGTGCGGCCCTCTCCTATGCCTTTCTGCATGAGGCGCGAGAGGCTCGGAAGCACATCGACGGGCGGGAAGACGTTCCTCTGATGCAGCTCCCTGCTCAGGACGATCTGACCCTCGGTGATGTAGCCGGTAAGGTCCGGGATTGGGTGCGTAATATCGTCCTCCGGCATCGTAACAACAGGGAGCATCGTGACAGAGCCTTCCATGCCCCTTATCCGTCCCGCCCGTTCGTAGAGCGAGGCGAGGTCGGAGTACATGTAGCCGGGGTATCCCCTCCTTCCGGGCAGCTCTTCCCTGGCGGTGGATATCTCTCTCAATGCATCGCAGTAATTTGTCATGTCGGTAATAATCACGAGGACATCCATTCCCTTCTCGAAGGCGAGGTATTCGGCTACGGTCAAGGCAAAGCGAGGCGCGAGGAGCCTCTCCATGACGGGCTTGTCAGCCATATTGACGAAGGCGACGAAGCCCGTCTTCATCTCCTCGAGCACCCGCATGTAGAACGAATACTCGTGGAAGGTCTGGCCGAGCGCGGCAAAGACGACGATGAACCCCTTTTCGCTCACCGTGAGCCGCGCATTTTTCAGGATGCCGGCCACAACCTCCTTTGACGGGAGGCCAGATGAGGAGAATATCGGGAGCTTCTGTCCCTTCACGAGGGTATTGAGCCCATCGATGACGGAGAAGCCCGTCTCGATGAGTTCTTCCGGCCTTGCCCGCGCGGAGGGATTGATCGGGAACCCGGTGACAGGGGTCAGCCTCTCCGGGATGAACATCGGTATGCCGTCTATCGGTTCGAAGGAGCCGTTAAAAATCCTGCCGACGATGTCAGGCGAGAGGGGGGCCTTTCTGATCGAATCGGTGAAGATGACCGTGGTATGCTCGACATCGAGGCCCCGGGTTTCCCCGTATACCTCGATGAGAATCGTATCGTCCGCGATCTCGAGGACCTCGCCGACCATCTCTCTGCCGTCGGGAGCGATGACCCTCGTGACCTCACCGATCCGCGCGGTAAAGACCTTCTCGACAAAGAGAAGCGGGCCCGCGAGAGAAGAAATGGTACGGTATCGGTGCTCGGAAAGTCTCATCGCTTCTCCCTCTGTAATACCTCTTCGAGCGTCATCCCCTGTTTCAGTTTTTCGGATGCGTAATCATGGAAGTCGAGTATCCCCTTTATCATCGAGAGCGTCCGCTCGGGCGGCGAAAAGGCATCCTCGGTGTAGGAATTCTGGGAGAGAAACTCCGAGCGTATCATCTCGGCTATCTTCATGAGAAGCCTGTCAGCATCCTGAAGGCCCTCGATTCCGACGATCTCCGCCACCTCCCGCAGAGACTCTTCCTCCTGGAGCAGCTGCCTGCAGCGCTGCTGCAGGGCCTCCCACTCGGGAGCCACCTTCTCGCGGTAATGGCCCGCAATATCTTTTGCGTAGAGCGAATAACTCTGAAACCAGTTTATGGCGGGGAAGTGCCTCCGGTGAGCGAGCGAGGTATCGAGCATGAGAAAGGCCCCGGTCGTCCTGAGGCATGCCTGCGTGACAGGCTCCGTAAAGTCGCCGCCGGGCGGCGAGACGGAGAGGATCATGCTGAGCGAGCCTGTCCCCCCGCTGAGGGTCTCGACGACACCCGCCCGCTCGAGGTAGCCCGAGAGACGGGAGGCGAGATAGGTCGGATACCCCTCTTCTCCCGGCATCTCCTCGAGGGATGATGATATCTCCCGAAGCGCCTCCGCCCACCTCGAAAGGCTGTCGGCGAGGAAGAGCACGTGATAGCCCATGTCCCGGTAGTATTCGGCCATCGTAACCGCCGTATAGATCGAGGCCTCGCGGGCCGCGACAGGCATGTTCGAGGTGTTCACGACGAGAATCGTCCGCTCCATGAGATGCCTGCCTGTCCACGGGTCCTTCAGGGTCTCGAACTCTTCGATCATCTCTGCCATCTCATTGCCCCGCTCGCCGCAGCCGACGTAGACGACGATGTCCACATCGGCAAACTTCGCGACGGCCTGTTCGAGGACGGTCTTTCCCGTTCCGAAGCCTCCCGGCAGGATAGCCGTCCCGCCACGCGCAAGGGGAAAGAGGAAGTCGATGCTCCTCTGGCCCGTCACAAGGGGAGAAGTCGGCGGAAATTTCTTCTTGAAGGGCCTCGCAGCGCGAACCGGCCATTCGAAGCAGCCGAGGATTTCACTTCCGTCCTCATACTCGCCGAGAGATTCGTCGAGACTGAACTCGCCCTCGACGATCCGTGAGATCTTCCTGCACGAATCGATTCTGCTCGCGAAGAAATGCTTGAACTGACCCTCCTCCGCGTATCCGATAATCTCTCCCGGCGAGACCGTGTCGCCTTCCCTTTTTATCGGGAAGAACCTCCATTTCTTGAGATAATCGAGGGCGTAAATCTCCCGTCCGGAGGTGATGAAAGGGCCTGTCTCCTCCTTCAGTTTTCTCAGAGGCCTCTGGAGGCCGTCGAACATGCCGGAAAGGAGTCCCGGGCCGAGCCGCACCGTAAGGGGCATTCCGGCACCGACCACCGGTTCGCCGATGCCGAGGCCTCTCGAATCTTCATAGACCTGAATGATCGCCCTCTCTTCCTCGAGCCGCACGACCTCTCCCGTGAGCATGGCATGACCGACGTAGACCCTTTCATAGAGTTTCAGCCCCTTCAGGTCAACGCTTACCGTGGGACCTGATATCCCCCGTATCTTTCCCGTCATAACTGTAACCTCACGTGGTATCCTATCGCCCGCCGTATCAGGCGTGCCACATAATCTTCTACGAGGGCGCCGGCCTTTTCCGGAGCGGGCAGAATAAGGACGATGCCCTGCCATACCTTCTCGATCTCCCTCAGCCTCTCTTCAGCGATGCCTTTCATGAGCCGCTCGTCAAGGATGACGAGGCCCGTGGCCGGATCCGTCATGATCTCCTTAAGCGTGCCTTCGGCATCCTCCGGCCTGCCCGTGTACTGGACCACACCGGCGAGCCTGAACCCATATTCCGCGTCCGGGGCTGTTATGAAGACGATTCTCTTCACCGCACCATCTCCGCCTCAATCTTCTCTCTGCTGATATCGCCTCCGTAAAGGATGAGGCTGAGGTTCCGTGCTTCCAGGGAACATTTCCAGAGATAATCGAGAATGGGTCCCGTCCCGAGCGGTTCTCTGCCGGCCTTCTTGAGAAAACGCGTAATGCCCCTGTAGAGCGCATTCTCTACCGCTGCGGTATCAGGCCTTTCGATCGCGATTCCGGTCAGTTTCTCAATAAGGGAAGATATCGCGAAGATATCCTTTCGCTCGCTCAATTCGGGAAACCTCTTCTTTGTGAAGCTTCCGCCCTCCAGAAAAGGCGGGGGCCCTTTCGCCTCGTGCCTCAGTTGTTTGCAGAGGGCGAGCACGTTCCTCGAATCGATGATGCGGGCAAAGAAGCCCTTGAGAACGGAGTCGATCTTCGACCGGGCGGTATGCTCGAGAAAGGTCTCTGTCATCACTTCCTCCACACCCTTGAGACCCTCCCGGTCGAGGGTTTCCGTGAGTCCGCTGAACCCGGGCGAAAGAGACAGGAAGAGGCCTTCGATCCCCTTCACCGCGGCAGTGATATCCCTGCTTCCCTGGAGGATCCGTTTCACCTTTTCCGAAAGGACGCTCGACGAAAGGAGACTACCTATCCGCCCGTCCTTCTCTCCTTCAATATAACGGAGACAGATGAAGATCGTCTTCAACTCCGAGTAGAGGAAGAAAGGCCGGAAAACTTCCCGGAGCCTCCTGTTCAATTGGAAATAGACCCACCGGAACTCTCTCAGGAGATATCGCCAAACCGCGTCAGGAGCGTTGTCGGTCATGACGGCACCATATCTCGTTGTCGAGAGATATTCGAGGGGCGCCGTATCGGAGAGGAGGAGATTCCAGTCTCTGATGAGGAGCACCTTCCTCCCCCTGACCCGCGACAGGAGATAATCGGCGGGATACCCTTCGTCTTCTACCGTTCGAAGAAGTTCCACAGGTATTCCCCAACCATAACGCTCGATGGGGGTTATCACAATGTGCCCTGCTCAGGTCCGCAGGCATCTCTCATCAGCCCCGGCAGCATTTCGATCCAGAGGCATGCCAGTCTCTTATCGAAGGTATTCGTGACACGAATCCTCTCATCCGCTGTCATGACATCCAGTCCACCGGAGATTGAATTGTCTGAAATCACCTCAGCATCGGGGAGGCATGTCTCCGCCAGCCCCTTATCTTCGGGATGCACTCTGACTGCGCGCCATTGATGCTGCGGGAGCTCCTTGTAAAGAGCGACAAAGAGGTCGGGATAACGCTTCTCCCTCAAGAGGGGAAGGGACTTCATCGCAATTTTATAAAGACGGTCCGACAATTCCTTTTCGGCAGCAAGGAGGACCATGCGGGCCTTCTTTCCGGCCTCCGAGAGAATCGCCTCCGTCTCTTCTTTTACCGCTGCCGCGAGGTCCCTGGTGTAATGCTGCTCCATCTCCCCGGTCTTCTTCGATGCATCCTGCCTGATGTTGGCGGCCTCTACCTCTGCCTCATTCAGGATCGAGCGGGCCTTCTCCTCCCCCTCCTTATGAAGGGAATCGATGAGTTCCTGGTAGCCCATCCTATTTGACCGTGAAAAGGATCATCGTCGCTATGACGAAACCGAGTATCACCATGGTTTCGGGGATAGCGAGAAGAATGATGATGGTGCCGCTCATTTCCGGTTTCTCGGCAATGGTGCCGGCTCCGGCAGAGCCGATCCGTGACTGAGCCCAGGCAGTGGCTATGGCGGTGAGTCCTATCGCTAGTGCGGCGGCAAACGCTACGAGTACCTTTTCCATGACCTCTCCTCCTTTGGGTCTTCTCTATAGTGCGACTGCGTCATAATCATCTCGCTCGGCGGATCGAGCCAAAAACCTTCTTCTCTGATCCGATCGGTTTCTTTCTTCTTTCCCTTTCCTACTTTCTCAGCGGCTCAAACCGCTTACCGCCGTGTTCGAGGAACTTACTGAAAAACTCGACGTAGTGGAGTCTCAGGGAGTGAATCGTGGGAGAGAAGACTCCGAGAATGAGGTTGATGAAGTGGAGCAGCGTTCCCGCGACGACTCCGACGACGATGTCCCCTGTCATCCCGCCGAGACTGTTCGCAACAAGGGCGAGGAGGACTGAGGTGAGCCCTATGGCCATGATCCTCACGTAGGAAATGATGTTCCCGATGCTCTTGAGAAGCTCAAGGGGCGCCAGTATGCCCCCGGCGAAGAAGAGGAAGGGCGTGAGAACGAGAATCGCGATGACTACCGGCTGCGTGAGCAGCTCCGGAACGACCTTAAAGAACGAGGCGATAAGAACGACTATGAGAAGAATGGTGAGCATGGCGAGGAGCTTGTAAACCGCCTCTTTCGTCGTCTTCTTTCTGAGGGCAGACAGAAAACCGAGGAAGAGGCCGAGTGTCGTATGGACCAGGCCGACAGAGAGTGCAAGGTAGATCATCGGCATGACCGCGGTCCGCCGTTCCAGGAAGAGCGGCTCAAGGCCGAAGAACCGTGCGCCGAGTTCACCGAAATATTCGCCGTAGAGGACGCCGAAGACGATCGCATAGAGGGAGGATATGAGCATGATCTTCGATGCGTCATGGATTTCCTTTCTTCTTGTGAACCGTTTCACCATGAAGACGGAGAAGGCCAGGAGTATGACCCCATAGCCGGCGTCACCGAGGATCATTCCGAAGAAAATCGGGAAGAAAATGCCGATGAAGGGCGTTGGGTCGAAGGACGAATATTTCGGCAGGGGCAGCAGTTTTACAAGCAGCTCGAAGGGCTTGAAGTAGGGCGGATTCTTGAGGACGATCGGAACCCGATCGAGGTCTTCTTCGCGTATCTCCTTTTCCACGAGCGCCGCTTTCCCCTGAAAGGCATCGAGCAGTCTCCTCCTCAGGTTTCGGACGGCGTCGGCGGGCATCCACCCATAGATGAAGAAACACATCCTCGTCTCGAAGACTGAAGCGGTCGTCCTGAGAAGGGAGAGCCTTTCCACGGCCCAGTCCTTCATTCTCTGGTAGATCGGTACCCATCGCCGGGAGAACCGTTCCATCTCTTTCCCGATCGCCTCTATCTCGGCTGAAAGGAGCGAGGACCTCTTCTTCACGTAGGTGATTTTTTCGGGGAAGGTGAGTCCGCTGAAAGAGGGGGGAAAGGAGAGTTCGGGGATATGCTCGTCACTGAGCGACTTCTTCACCCTCTCGGCGATGCTCTTTTCGATTGTTATCAAGCCGACGAGTGTGCCGTCTTCCGCGTTCTCCGTCACGAGTTCGTATCTCCAGTCCGTTATCTGCGAAAGCAACTGGCGGATGCGGCCGACCATATCAGGCTCCCTGATGGTGAAGCCGATGAAATCGAGATCCGGCGTCTCCCCGGTGCTCTCGAGGAGCGAGGCGAGTGCCCCCAAAAAGACGGCGTACCGTCCGAGTTCACCGTTTTCCTTTTCGAGGGCCTCTTTCTTCTCATACAACTCCCTGCATGCGGTAACGTGCCGCTCGAGCGTTTTGGCTATAGTATCGATAATCGCAATCGGTTCGATATAGCTCGTCCTTACGAGCACCTTCGGCAGGTAAGAAAAGAGCTCGTCGATTCTCAGTACGAGGTCTTCGATGAAGAGCCTTTCGGCGAGGGTCTTCTCATCGAGCAGGAACGA
>DASPUT010000035.1 GCA_035622735.1 Thermodesulfovibrionales bacterium
TGAAGGCGTAAGTCACGCGGACGCCTGCCGCCGTCTTCGTGTCGATCTTTTCCGCCGACACAAATGTCACCCCCGCGCCCATGTCCACGGCCTTGCCCTTGAGGATATCCTCCTTGAACGGGCCCTCATCCGAAGCCTTTGGGGAGCCCTCTTTCGAATCCGACGCAGCGTCCGATTTCGACTCGGTCACTGACGCGCCCATCTGCCTTGCGATGCTTTCCATCATCTCCTTCATCTGCGCCGGGTTCATCGTCATCGTCTGCACCATCGTCCCGCTGCCGTCACCGCGGAGCTTGATATCCGTCAGAAAGGTGATGCAACCGGTGAGAGATGCCGCAGCAGCCACGGCAAGACAAATCACGCCGAGTCTTTTCATAAAAAACCGATGACCGCGATGAATCTCTCTTTTCAGCATGGGAGAATCATAGCAGAAAAGAGGAAATTATCAAAGACGATCATGACAATTCAGTGGTCAGCAGAATTAGCGAAGGGGTTTTACCCTTCAACCATCTATTTCGAACCTATGGAAATAGCGATGAAGAAATTTCCGCCATAACGAATCTTCACGTAGGATAAACGATGATAAGTAAATCAGACTTTGTCTGATTTACTTGCTGAGTGTTCGGGCATAGCATTAATTTGTGGAAGTACGAAATGCTGGATCTCACTCACATCCATCGCAGAGACTTATCCTGAAGGGGGGTGATAGTGAAGCATCGGGAAGAATCTCATTCGTTGGGTATTTCTTGTCTCGAAAGCGTAACCGTGTGCTGTAGTGCATTGCCCGAGCCGATCTGAATCCGTGCGTCACTTTGACGGCGACGGCGTGTTCGACTTAAGGATTTCAGTGCGGAGGCATGCCTTAGCAGCACAGCAAAGGAGGGAGAAATGGGTAGTATTAAAAGCATAGTCCTTGGTTCTATGATGCTAATACTGATATTGGCGAGTGGGCAAACGGACGTTGCCCAAGCGGCCAATGGCGTTATATTGCATCAGTTTACAACGGTCCTCACGTGACCCTCTACGGTCCCCGGAAACGGTGACGTCAACCCTTACGGCGTCGCCAGGGTACCGCGCACCGTGGGTAATCTGATAAAAGACCACATCCTGGTGAGCAACTTCAATAACAGCGGAAACCTGCAGGGCACTGGTACGACAATTGTTGATGTGGCGCCGGACCTGTCGTCCGTCAATCTCTTCGCACAAATTGACCCTAACTCATTGCCCGGCCCTTGTCCGGGCGGCGTCGGATTGACGACAGCGCTTGTGGTTCTGCGCTCCGGTTGGGTGATCGTCGGAAGCCTGCCTACTACCGACGGCTCTGCTGCAACGGCCGAGGCCGGCTGCCTCATCGTGCTCGACAGCAGCGGCAACCCTGTTGAGACCTTCTTCGGCTCGCTCATCAGCGGTCCGTGGGACATGGTCGCAGCTGACAGTGACCACGAAGCCAAACTCTTTGTCACCAATGTGCTGAACGGCACGGTAGCTGCCAGTCCTAACGTTGTGAATCAGGGCACAGTGCTCCGGATTAATCTGGTGATTTCCCCGAACAGCATGCCCTCGATCGAATCCATGACGATCGTCGGTTCAGGTTTCTCTGAACGCACCGACCCTGATGCTCTCGTGATAGGACCGACCGGCGTCGGTCTCAGCCCGAGAGGAAACTTTGACAAGGATTCTCCCTGGAAGTTCGGAGAGAAAGGAGAGCCGGTGCTCTATGTCGCTGATAGTCTGAATAATCGCATAGCGATAATTCCCGATGCGCTCGACCGCACCACGTCGGCCGGCACCGGTTTTACGCTCTCCAAAGGCGGAAGCTTGAACGATCCTTTAGGGCTCATCGTTGCCCCGAACGGTCACATTCTGACTGTGAACGGCAATGACGGCTTCATCACGGAGATTACTCCTCAAGGAAAACAGATCGCCACGCAGCTCTTGGACAATACCGGCGCACCGCCTGGAGCCGGCACTCTCTTTGGTTTGGCTCTCGACCCTGCTCGCGGCGTCTTCTTCGTGGATGACGGAAGCAACACACTAAACTTGCTGCATTAAATCAGGAGAGACCCGGCATTTCCGTAGGGGGGCGAAGAGGTTATGCCGGGTCCATTTTCTTTACTTTTTCATCAGAGAATTGTGAGACGTCTTTAATCTTGCAGTCGGCTCTTCGGGGCCCATCGAGGCGTTTCCGATATCACTACGAGAATCGACCGAGAAATAGGTAACCTTCTCTCTATTCCTATTATTGGGTTAGCCCCGCACTCGATCAAGTCTCCGAATGCCTTGTGTCTCCGAATGCCTTGTTGACTGGCAAATTTCTTGTGCTAAACTTAACAATAAATACCCTGGGGCCACTCGATGGTATCGCAGAACGAAGTTGTGTTCCTGTTTGACGTGGATAACACGCTGCTCGACAACGACAGGGTCGAAACCGACCTCCGTAGTCACATCGAAGAGGAGTTCGGGACAAAGAGCAGGGACCGGTACTTTGCGATCTTCGAAGCGCTGCGAGCCGAGCTCGGTTATGCGGACTACTTAGGGGCCTTGCAGCGTTACCGTGTCGAGGAGATCTGCGATCCGCGACTGCTCCTCATGTCTTCGTTCCTCGTCGATTATCCTTTTTCCGATAGGTTATACCCCGGCGCGCTCGCTGTCCTCGAGCGTATGAACTCTGTGGCGACAACGGTCATCCTTTCCGATGGCGACGTTGTCTTCCAGCCCCGCAAGATACAAAAATCGGGACTTTGGGATGCGGTCGGCGGCCGCGTCCTGATTTATATCCATAAAGAGCGGATGCTCGACGATGTCGGGCTGCGTTACCCCGCCCGCCATTACGTCATGGTCGACGACAAACTGCGCATCCTCGAAGCGATGAAGAAGATCTGGGGGAACAGCCTGACAACGGTCTTTGCTCGTCAGGGGCATTACGCGCTCGATCCGCGAAACTCGGTAACCTATCCGCCGGCTGACATCACCGTCGCCGAGATCGCAGACCTGATGAATATCGATCTTACCGCATCTTTTCTGCATGAGAAGGCCGTTTCGGCAGACTGAGAGACTAGTGAATGGCGCGCCAGGAAAGGAACCATGAGGATGCAACCGGAGCTCTCCGTTTCCTCATGGCCAGAGTGAAGAGGAGGAGAAAATGAGCGAACCGACAACAGGCAGTCACCCCATATACGCCTTCCTGCCGTCTGACGTAGAGGGGATCGATTCTCTCGTAGAGCTGGCCCTGGACATGCGATGGTCGTGGAATCATTCCGCGGACGAGGCATGGAAGCAGCTTGATCCGGAGTTGTGGGATCTCACGCACAACCCCTGGATCATTCTCCAAACCGTCTCGCGGGATCAACTCCGGCGCCTTCTGGCCGATTCGGCCTTCCGTAAGAAAGTGGATGAACTCGTTCAAGCCGGCCATAGCGCCGCCGAGTCACCGGCGTGGTTTCAGGAAAAATATCAGGATGCTCAGCTCTCCTGCGTCGCCTATTTCAGCATGGAATTCATGTTGAGCGAGGCACTCCCCATCTATTCCGGCGGACTCGGCAACGTTGCCGGGGATCAACTGAAGGCCGCGAGCGATCTCGGCGTGCCGGTGGTCGGCGTTGGGCTGCTCTATCAGCAGGGCTATTTCCGGCAGGTCATAGACCGGAACGGAGCCCAGCAGGCCCTCTTCCCCTATAACGACCCGGGCCAACTGCCCATTACTCCTCTGCGCGAGCCGAACGGCGAGTGGCTGCGGCTCGAGGTGAAGCTGCCCGGCTACTCGCTCTGGCTGCGGGCCTGGCAGGTTCAGATCGGCAGGGTGAGGCTCTACCTGCTCGACAGCAATGACCCGGCCAACTTCCCTGCCCACAGGGGGATCACCGGCGAGCTTTACGGGGGCGGGCCCGAGGTGCGTCTCATTCAGGAGATCCTGCTCGGCATCGCGGGATGGCGTCTGCTCCTCACACTCGGCATCAGGCCTGAGGTCTGCCATCTTAATGAAGGGCATGCGGCTTTCGCCGTATTGGAGCGCGCACGATACTTCATGGAAGAGACCGGTCAATCTTTCGAAACAGCACTAGCCGTTACCCGCGCAGGAAACCTCTTCACCACCCATACGCCTGTCGCTGCCGGGTTTGATCGTTTCGAACCGTCCCTTGTCGGACAGTACCTCGGCGGATATGCCCAGGACAGACTCGGCCTTTCGCTCGATGAATTGCTCGCCCTCGGCCGCAGAAACGGGAATGACTCCTCTGAATTCTTCAACATGGCGTATCTGGCGGTGCGCGGCAGCGGTGCGGTCAATGGAGTGAGCCGGTTACACGGGGAGGTGAGCAGGCGCATCTTCCAACCCCTCTTTCAGGGCTGGCCCGAGATCGAGGTGCCGGTGGGGCACGTGACGAACGGAGTCCATATGTCGACCTGGGATTCGGAAGAGGCCGATGAACTCTGGACCGGAGCCTGCGGAAAGGAGCGCTGGATGGGAACGGTCGAGACCCTGGAAGAGAAGATCCGCAGCGTCGAGGACCCCCTCTTCTGGGAGTGCCGCGCATCTGCACGTGAAACGCTCATCGATTACGTCAGGGAGCGGCTGTCGCGGCAACTGTCCGTATCGGGCGCTCCGGCCGGCGAGATCGAAGACGCGAAACATATCTTTGACGCCAACACCTTGACACTCGGCTTCGCCCGCCGCTTTGCTCCCTACAAGCGGCCGAACCTTCTCCTCCACGATCCGGAAAGGCTCCTTCGCATACTCACCGATCCCCGACGGCCCGTCCAGCTTATCATCGCCGGTAAGGCTCACCCGGCCGATCAGCAAGGCCGTGACATGATCACTCAATGGATGCGCTTCATCAGCCGACCGGAGGCTCATAAGCATGTGATCTTCCTCAGCGACTACGACATGCTCCTGACGGAGCGGCTCGTGCAAGGGGTAGATGTCTGGATCAATACACCGAGGCGACCCTGGGAGGCCTGTGGGACGAGCGGCATGAAGGTGCTCGTCAACGGCGGGCTCAATCTCTCGGAGCTCGACGGCTGGTGGGCCGAGGCCTACTCGCCTGAGGTGGGATGGGCGTTGGGTGACGGCAGGGAGCACGGTGACGATCCGGCATGGGATTATGCCGAAGCGAAAGCCCTTTACGAACTGCTCGAAGAGAAGGTGATCCCCGAATTTTATAGCCGTGACCAAAACGGCATCCCTACCGCCTGGGTCGCGCGCATCCGTGAGAGCATGGCCAGGCTGACGCCCCTCTTTTCCGCCAACCGTGCGGTCTGCGAGTATACCGATCGATATTATATCGCTGCTGCCGCCGCCTTTCGCGAACGAGCAGCAGATAGGGGCTCACGGGGAGCTGCCATGGTGAGTTGGAAACATTCCCTGGAACAGAAATGGGCTAATCTGCGTTTCGGTGAAGTTAACGTCACGTCGGATCCGGAAGGGCACGTGTTTGAGGTTCAGGTCTATCTCAATGGTATCGAACCGAATGCCGTGCAGGTGGAACTCTATGCTGACGGAGTGAACGGCAGGGATCCGGTGCGGCAGGAGATGACACGGGGCGGGCACCCCGTCGGCGCGGAGAACGGCTACATCTACCGCGCGACAGTGCCGGCGTCCCGACAGGCGGGGGAGTACACAGCGAGGGCATACCCCCGCTATCCTGGAGTTTCTATCCCTCTCGAAGCGGTCCAGATTCTATGGCAACGGTAATCGATCGGAGGTGACTCATACTGCGGTACATTGCTGCTGGCATCCAACCGACGCCAGGGTTGTCACAAAAAGGGGAGACGGACCGCCCACGCTGGAAATCCCTTTCTCGCAGAATATGCTATCCTTATGTCATAGAGAAGTTCCGACAGAAACAGATGACGAAACGGTCTTTTGCAAGTAACCTCACAATCGCGGCGCTCATCATCGCTCATTCCTTCTTTATTTGCGTATCCGGATGCAGCAAGAGTAGTACCTCGTTGCCGAAACCGAAAATCGCGATCCTGGAGGACAAGCAACTCGAGTGGGCAGACCGACTGAAGGACGGGTTTCTGTTCGGACTGTCACGACAGGGCATCGATGCCACGATCGTTTCCCGTTCCGCGGCCGGAGATTCCCGAACTCTCAGCGCACTGGCAGAAGAGTTGGCACAAGGGAATTTTATACTGATTTATAGCCTCGGCACGCAGGCGACTCAGGAGGTGTTCCGGAAGACAAAGACGAAACCGATAATCTTCGGGGCGGTCACCGATCCAAAGGAGGCAGGATTTTATGGCGAAGATCTCAGGCATCCATTGGGCAATATAACAGGCACGCAGGACCTCTGGCCCTATTCGGCCCAGTTTGACGTAATAAAGAAGTTGTTACCGAAAGTGAGGAAAATAGGAATCATCCATAACCCGAATGAACAGAATTCCGGGGTCTCGGTAAAATACATAAAGGCTGAGTGCGGAAACCGCAATATCAGTGCTGTCGTGAGGTCCGCAGCAACACCCTCTCAGATCGAGACGGCGGTTGATGCGCTTCTCCGTGAGGGTGTCGACCTTCTCTTCATCCCTTCCGATAACACGGTGCAGGCATCGTCACACCGTATCATTCAGTCCTGTCAGAAGAAGAAGGTCCCTGTCTTTACCGGTATCTGCGAAATCGTCGAAAAGGGTGCCTTAGCGGCTGTCGGAGTCGACTATTCTGAATTGGGCAATGCGAACGCGCAGCAGGCCGGTGAGATCATCCTCAAAGGGAAGCAGGCGAGGGAGTTGCCCGTCGTGTCCGCGGACAAAGGCAATATCTGCATCAACCTTGGAGCAGCGAAAAATCTGGGGATACCGGTGCCGAGCGAGATTATCGAGAAGGCCTTCAAGATATACGAATACCAGTGAGTCAAGAGAAGACTCTTCGAGACCGACCGCAAGAAGACTACCGGCAGAATGGACCGGGGAAGTCTGAGGATATCATGGTATGAGCGACTTCAGGGGGTCGGCATGGGCGGATGATGCCTTTGCGGAGAACTATCTTGAGAAAGCCGATGTTTATATACCTGAGCGGGGAAGGATGTTCCGTTTGGTCTCCTCGCTCTTTTCGCATCTTTTTGAGGGACGGGCGGATATCAGGCTCCTCGATCTCGGCTGCGGAGACGGCATTCTCAGTCAGGAGCTGCTGAAGGTGAACGGTTCCCTGTCCGCCACATTGATTGACGGCAATGAAGGCATGCTCCAAAGGTCTCGAGAGAGGCTCAAGGAGTTCCGAAACGTACATTTTATAAAAGCGACCTTCCAGGATATATTGCATGGTATTGTCGCTCTCGACACGTTTGACTTTTGTGTCTCTTCCATGGCGATTCACCATCTCGATCTGACCGAAAAGGCCGCCCTCTTCCGACTCATAGCATCACATCTGAGGACCGGAGGTCATTTTGTAGACATCGATACGGTACTTCCGCCGTCCCAAGAACTCGAGAACTGGTATTTCGCGATCTGGAAAGACTGGATGGGACACATGATGCATCGCCGCAATGTTCAGGATGAAATGCCTGAGGATCTCATAAGACGTTATAAAGACCCTTCGAGCATGAACAAGCCCGATACGCTGGGAAATCAATTGAGGGCATTGCAGGGGGCGGGATTCCGGGACGTTGATTGCTATTACAAGAACGGTATTTTCGCGGTCTTCGGAGGAAGGAAGTAAACGGGCAGAGGAGAGATCGCCTTACGCAAATCTTCCGCGCAGAAAGTCATCTACGACCACGATTATCCGCGAATGTACTTCTTCAATCTTTCCTGAAACATCGATTACCCTTATCCTATCGGGTTCCTTGCGGGCGAGGTCGTGGTACCCTCCTCGCACTCTGTCATGGAAAGCGAGATCCTCGAGTTCGAGCCGGTCGACCTTATTGGCACCCCGGTTCCGTTTCAGTCCGATCTGGACTGCGATGTCGAGGAGCAGGGTCAGGTCCGGTTTCAGACCGCCTGTCGTAATCCTGTCGAGGGTGGCGATAAGCTCCCTGTCTATCCCTCTGCCGTATCCCTGATAGGCGAGAGTTGAATCACTGAAACGGTCGGTAATGACAACCTTCCCCGCATCCATTGCGGGGCGGATGACCTCATGGAGGTGCTGACGCCGGGAAGCGTTATAGAGGAGCAGCTCCGTAGTATGGTCCATTTCGGTATGTTCGATCTTGAGGAGGACCTCCCGTATGCGCCGCCCTATCGGTGTTCCGCCCGGTTCTTCGGTCAGAACGGTCGGATACCCTTTCCCCGCGAGATGCTCCCCGAGAAGCCTGATCTGTGTCGTCTTTCCGGTGCCTTCTATGCCTTCGAAGGATACGAAGGTCCCCCTCACGAGAATTCCTCTTTGAGTCTCATGAGCAACTGGAAAATCTTCAGCGTCTCTTGGACTGTCCTCGAACCCGCGCCGCACGACGGGGTGATGATCGTCCGGGACAGGAGGAGGTCCTCAGGTATGTCGCGGGAAAGCGTCCCGAGCCGCTCCTTAAATGCTGCGGCGATCGAATCGGGGGTTTCCTTTTCAACGGCATCCGTAGTCGGGACGATCCCCCAGGCGAGATAACCGCCTCGATCGAGAAATCTCCTCACCTCCCGATGATACATGGCGATATTATCGAAATAGGCATAGGCGTCGAAGTTGATAACGGCAACCCCGCTCTCCATAACAAGGGGCCAATCGGCGTTGCCGCAGCAGTGGATTCCCGCAACTCCCCCGGAGTCCTTGATGGCCGAGACCGTCTCGGAGAGCAGCCTGAGAGTTTCCTCCCCGCTCACGCCGAGATATGTGCTCGACCCGATCGCGGAGAGTATCGGCTCGTCGATGAATATGAGGACGTTGTCTCCGTGAGGCCTCAACTGATCGATCTG
Organism: Thermodesulfovibrionales bacterium; assembly: GCA_035622735.1. Taxonomy (NCBI): domain Bacteria; kingdom Pseudomonadati; phylum Nitrospirota; class Thermodesulfovibrionia; order Thermodesulfovibrionales; species Thermodesulfovibrionales bacterium. The sequence continues at coordinate 8,839 of DASPUT010000035.1, forward strand.
CCATCTCGCCTTTGCCTGGAGCAGCATCATGGATATCTCCCGCAGTTCCTCGTCGAAGTAGATGAGTCTGCCGTCGCTGTCCTTCAGTCCGAGGGTAAAGGTGAGCGGGCCGGTAACCTGGCCTTTTATGGTCGTAAAATGCCTGCCTTTGATCGCCCGCAAGAAGCTGTGGAACCCCCGCGCATAGTCGTCCGAGATCGCGATCTTGCAGGTGTCCCTGCACGTCTCATAGAACCTCTCGAGGTCGTCATTCGCGCTCCTCTCGATCGCGATGGTTTCATTCTTCGTGTCGACGGCGACAAAGGGCATTCCCTCGGAATACTGCGGGATCATCCATTCCAGAAAAGAGGCCCGCGGCAGCTGCGGCCAGAAAGGGATATCAAAGGTCTCGAGAACGAGCCTGCAGGCCTCGTCAGGATTTTTATGGGGAAGACTCCCTATGCCGGTCACCGAAAAAGGCTTTATCATCATAAAAAATGATACCCCAACGTGACGGAAAAGGCAAAGAAGAAAACAAGACCGACGAAAGGCGGGGTTAACGCCGAACGAGATACTTTTCCGTCAGCCTGAAGTATTCTTCCCTGCAAGTCCTCTCTATATCGAGGAGCATCCTGAAGGGTCTCCGAAAATCGTACATCCCGGAGGCGAAAACACCGTGGCCGTAAACGATAGCCCCCCTGCCCGACTTCATCGCAGGAGGCACCGTATGCATCAGCCCTGTCGGGCCCCTGCCGATCTCCCCGGAGACCACCGGAATTCCTAAAATATCCCTCTCCTCCCTGCACGCCCGGTGGCAGAGGTCCCTGTCGCATCCCTCCTTCAGACAGTGCATCGACATGATGACCGAGAATTTCGGATGGCCGTGGAGAATCGCGTTGTCCCCGGAACCGTAATAGACATTCTTATGGGCCGACAATTCCGAGGACGCCGTAATCCCCACCGACGATGAACCGTCGAGCGGGACCGCGTCGATGCAGCATTCGAGTTCGTCTAGGGAACTTCCCGTCTGACTGATATAGATCGTGTCGTTATGGACGTAAGATATGTTCCCGAAGAAAGAATCAACGAGACGGCAGTCAACGAGCGCCCGTCCCGCCTCTGAAAGCATCCTCAGAATGTCACCTTCATCTCGGGGCGGACCCTGCATGAGGGAAGGTACGCATGGCACCGGGAGATCGGAAGTGCGATCGGCGCTCTCCTCTCCTTCGGTCATCGGCCCCTCGCCAGTCGCGTGCCTTACGGCGCTCGCAATCTTCTCGAAGCTTTCGGCAAAGGCCTTGTCGGGACTTCTCTTCTTTGCTGCACAATGCTCGAGATAGATGAGGCTGTCGTAAAAGAATTTAACGAAAAGGGAGAAACAGGCCGAACTGAAGGATACGAACGCCTGCTCCGGGGATACCACGCCGTACGTCGCTATTCCCCTGCCTCTCAGAATCGCTGACTTTCTCTGGGATAGGGCCTTCGCGATCGCCTCCGGAGAGTACTCGTCAATGACCGGTATGTCATGGAAGAAGGTCCTCGTTTCGCAGTCCATCGGCTTGATCCTCGAAGGGACGCCCCCCGATGGGTGACGGCGAAGCATTTCATCGATGATGCCGTTGTAGGGTTCGGCAGGCTTCGAAAAGAGGAAGGTATTGATGTTCATGTACTCAAAGATCCTGCTGAGGTTCAATACCTCATCCCGGAGCGGCCTGTTCGATACGACCTCGGCATCGAGGGCGAGGAGGAGGGCATCTTCCTTCCGCGCGAGACCCTGCGATTCGAGCTTGTCGAGATATTTCTTGATAAGTTTGTCCATATGCCGCGCAGGGAAGCGTATTCCTTTCCGGAATTTTCTTATTATATCAGAGTCATGCATCGCGCTTCGGTCCGGACCATTTTTCTCCTTCCAAAGAGACGGGAAATCTGCTAGAATTTTTTATTATGTCGTCAACGATGGACGAACTGAAGAAGACTATCTTCTATGAGATGCTTGGTCTGGCGGGCCGCGTCTTCATAGTCGTGAAACATTCCCCCGAAGTGATGATCGGAACCCGCGGGTTCACCGAAGAGGAGATAAAGAACGGGATCGTTCTCGTCTTCAACGGGAAGATGAATTTCTCCTGGGGTGACCGGGGCATTTCCACGTCGCTCGTCTTCGGTTCGACTTCCCAGAAATGTTTCATACCGGCAGGAGATATCATGGTCATCTATTCTCCGGAACTGAATGCACAATTCATGACTTCCCCGCTCGCCCGCGAGGATGAACTGGACCCGAAGGAGAATTCCGCAGCAGAGGAAGCGGAGAGGAGGGGGAACGCCTCCGATAACTCAAAGGTCGTGAAGGTCGATTTCCAGAAGAAGCGCAGTAGGATTCCAAAGCAGTAGCAGACCCAGAGGAACCGATGAATCCCTCCAAGAAGAAGACGCTGCTCACCGATTTTGACCTCCATCTCATCGGGGAAGGGAGCCATTACCGTCAATACGAGAAACTCGGCGCCCGTCTGACGGAGATGGATGGTGCACGGGGGGTACATTTTGCGGTCTGGGCTCCGAATGCGAAGCGCGTGAGCGTCATCGGAGACTTCAATGGCTGGAATGCGGCGGCCCACCCGATGATGAACCTCGGCGACTCGGGAATATGGGCCCTCTTTGTCCCGGGACTCGGTGAAGGCGAGATCTATAAATACGAGATACGGTCGAAGATCAGGAAGTACACGACACAGAAGTCGGATCCCTTCGGGTTTTATTTTGAAAAGAGGCCGAAAAGCGCATCTATCGTCTACGACATAGACGGTTACCTCTGGGGTGATGATTCGTGGATCAGGAAAAGGGTGGAGACGGACTGGCTCTCGTCCCCGATCTCCATTTATGAGGTCCATCTCGGTTCGTGGATGAGAGTGCCTGAGGAAGACGAACGATGGCTTACGTACCGTGAGCTTGCGGAGAGACTGATCCCCTACGCTCAGGAGATGGGGTACACCCACATCGAACTCCTCCCGATAAACGAGCATCCCCTCGACGCGTCATGGGGATACCAGACGATAGGATACTTCGCGCCTACGAGCAGGTTCGGAGAACCGAAGGATTTCATGTATTTTGTCGACCGCTGCCATGCGGCGGGGATCGGGGTGATCCTCGACTGGGTTCCTGCGCATTTTCCGACAGACGGCCACGGCCTCGGATTTTTCGACGGCACCTGTCTCTATGAGCACGAGGACCCCCGGAAGGGATTCCATCCTGATTGGGGGACGAAGATCTTCAATTATGGGAGGAGCGAGGTGAGGGGCTACCTGCTCTCGAGCGCGCTCTTCTGGCTTGAGAAGTATCACATCGACGGTCTCCGTGTCGATGCCGTGGCGTCGATGCTCTACCTCGACTATTCGCGGAAAGAAGGGGAATGGATACCGAACAGATACGGCGGGAGGGAGAACCTCGAGGCGATAGACTTCATCAAGAAGTTCAACATAGTCGCGCACGAGCAGCACCCGGGCATACTCACCTTCGCCGAGGAGTCGACGGCGTGGCCGCAGGTATCGAAGCCGACCTACCTCGGCGGGCTCGGGTTCAGCATGAAATGGAACATGGGCTGGATGAACGACACCCTCGAATATTTCTCGAAAGACCCCGTTCACAGAAAGTACCACCATGGCAACCTCACCTTCAGCCTCCTCTATGCGTTCAGCGAAAACTTTGTCCTTCCGCTCTCCCATGACGAGGTGGTGCACGGGAAACGATCGTTGCTCGACAAGATGCCGGGCGACATGTGGCAGAAATTTGCGAACCTGCGCCTGCTCCTCGGCTTCATGTTCGGCCACCCGGGAAAGAAACTCCTCTTCATGGGCGGCGATTTCGGCCAGTGGGACGAATGGAACTTCGACAGGAGCCTCGACTGGCATCTCCTCGACACTGAACCCCACCAGGGGCTTCAGCGGTTCGTGAAGGACCTTAACCGGTTATACCTCTCGGAGCCTTCCTTCCACGAGGTAGATTTTGAGTCTACCGGCTTTGAATGGATAGACTTCCACGATGTCGAGGGGAGCGCGATCTCGTTCCTGAGACGGGCGAAGAACCAGAGCGACCATACGGTCTTCACCTGCAACCTCACCCCCGTTCCGAGATATAAATACCGGATAGGCGTGCCTCAGGAGGGATTTTATCAGGAGATACTCAACAGCGATTCCGACTTCTACTGGGGCAGTAATATGGGCAACGCCGGAGGCATACTCGCCGAACCCATCCCTTTCCAGCTGAGACCGTATTCACTCAACATCACCCTGCCCCCTCTTGCGGTCACGGTGTTTAAGCCCACATCTACCTGAGCATCTCCTCAATCGTAATAACCACTGCCCTTCCGAGGGCGTCCAGGTCGTAACCGCCTTCGAGGGCAAAGACCGCCGGCAGGGAAAATGAGAGTATCCCCCTCACGATAGACCTGATTCCTTCATCGGAGACCCTGATCGCGGCCAGGGGGTCATCCTTGTGCATGTCGTATCCGGCTGAGACGAGGATAATGTCAGGGCCGAATCCCCTGACCAGACCGGGCATCACCTCATGGTAGGCGGCGCAGTATTCCTTGTCTCCCGAGCCGCCCGCCATCGGGATATTGTAGGTGAAACCCTTTCCCTTTCCTCTCCCCCGCTCCGACTCGCTTCCCGTGCCGGGATAGTGGGGGTACTGGTGCGTACTGAAATAAAAGACGGTGTCGTCGTCCTCAAACATGTGCTGCGTGCCGTTACCGTGATGGACATCAAAATCGACGATGAAGACCTTCTTGTAGCCGAGTCCCTGGGCGTACCGCGCGCCGACAGCGACGTTATTGAAGATACAGAACCCCATGGCCCTCTCAGCCTCGGCATGATGCCCCGGAGGTCTCACGGCACAGAAAACCCTTTCGACGGTCCCCGCCTTACACCTCCCAACACCCGCCATGACCGCCCCTGCGGCAAAGAGGGCTGCTTCGAGACTGTCCTTCGAGATATAGGTATCCGGGTCGGCATATCCCTGTCCGAAATGCCTAATCTTCTCGACATAGCTGTGGTGATGCACCAGCTCGACATCTTCATAACCGGCCTTCTTCGGGGCGATATGCTCCAATCTCTCCCACAGGGGAGACGCCTTCAGGCTGCCGACTATCGACAGAAGCCTCTCCCTGCATTCCGGATGTGACCGCGGAGTCTCGTGCCGGAGGAATATGTCGTCGTAAACGAAGCCGGCTTTCATGAAGAAATTCTATACCAAGAAGCTCCTTTAGTCAAAAAAGATCTGAGGGGAAGAAGGTCTGTTCTGGACCGGATCACTATTTGAGTATGGTATCCTTGATTACTGAGGAACATTTTCCTCGATCGGGGTGTCTAATAGTATGTGGCACAGAGAGATGAGGGCAGATGAGGATTTCGAGTATGTCTCCCTCTGCAAGAAGGGAGACCTCGAAGCCTTCGAGGCCCTGGTGCAAAAATACCAGAAGAGGATGCTCAACATCGCCCTCCGGATGACGGGCAGCTATGAGGAGGCTTGCGACATCGTGCAGGAGGTCTTTGTCTCGGTCTACAGGAATATCGGAGGGTTCGAAGGAAGGGCGAAGTTCTCGACCTGGATCCATGCGATAGTCATGAACCTCTCGCGAAACCGCCTTAAGCAGATGAAGGCGAGGCTCTCACAAGAGCCATTTTCGTTAGACGACCCTCTTCCTGCCGAAGACGGCCCCTTGAGAACCGAGCCCGTGTCCGGAGAGGTTTCGGCCCTCGAACGTCTCGAGAAAAAGGAACTGCAGGGTCTCGTGCAGCGATGCGTATCGGCCCTCGACGGAGAATTCAGGGAAGTGATCATTCTGAGGGACATGCAGGGTTTTTCCTATGAAGAGATACATGATATGCTTAAGATACCGCAGGGGACGGTAAAGTCCAGACTTTCCAGGGCGAGAGAGGCTGTCAAGGACTGTCTCAAAAGGGCGATGGGGGAATTATAGATGGACTGCAAAACCATTCAAGAGAGCCTATCGGCGTTTATCGACGGTGCCCTTTCCGCGGAAGAAAAACTTCTCGTCGAGGAACACCTTAAGTCCTGCAGTAAATGCGGCGAGGCGCTGGGAGACCTCAGGAAAACGGTGGAGCGGGTGAGGCAGATCGAGGAAGTCGAAGCTCCTCCCTGGCTTGCGGAGAAGATCATGGCCCGGGTTCGATCGGAAAGACCGCCCAAACGAGGACTCTTCCGCACACTATTTTACCCCCTTCGTATAAAACTGCCGATCGAGGCCTGCGCAGCCATTCTCATCGCCGTAGTGGCGATGCATATTCTGAAACCGATGCAGCCCGAGATGAGGCTTGCTAAAGCGCCTTCGGAAGAGACGATGAAAGGAGAGACCCCTTCGCCGGTCAGACCGCCGGACGACGTCTCCATGCCATCGAAAAAACCCGACGTTGCCATGCCCAAAAAGGAGGAGCCTTCGTCTCCCTCCTCCAGCGAGGAAGGAAGAGGTCTCGCTGAGGGAGAACAACATGAGTCCTCTCGTTTAAAAGAGAGCGTACCTGCTCCGGCAAGTCCGGAGAATAAGTCGCAGCTTTCGGGAAAAACGGAAATAGGGGGCAGCCACGCGGAATCGGCAAAGGCCGCCCCACCGGCGATGAAACCGAGCGTTGCCCGTTCGGCGGATGCGCTCGCAAAGGGAGAGGTGAAAGGTGGAGAGGCTCCGTTTGAACCGAAATTGAAGGCATTGACGAACGGTGAGGTCTTCATTCAGGGCGATGATATCTCTATCACGGTGACTAACATGTCCGAGCATAATGTCGAAATTGCAGATGGGCAATTCATAAACAGCGGATTCGCAAAGGTCGAGAAGAAGGATGACAGAGGAGCATGGATGAGCGTAGAACTTTTCACCGCTGCGAATGTAATCGCAAAGAGAACATTAAAGCCCCGGGAAAGTCATGTTTACATATGGAGAACGGCCGGTCTTAGCCGAAACGGTACGCCGGTGGTTCCAGGGATATACAGAATCAATCTCGGTGATCAGACATACACAAACAATTTCGAGATAAAGGAATCTCGATAAGCGAAGGACAAAGTAGGCCTGCCTGTTTCATTGGGAAATCAATGCTGCCTCCGGCGTTATATACCCCGACATGATGACACTTTCAAAAAGGCGCAACTAACGAGAAGTACATCCATGAACAGAAACTGTCTTCTTTTTGTCACAGGTGCGAGGTTACTTCGAGAACTAAACGCTGGGCGCAATTCGACCTGTCTCGGTTAAGACCAATAATGAATGCCGCAGAAGTGTCGCACGACTATCTTTATAGGGTTCGGGATGTGACGTGCAGGCGTCAAAGACGGGAATCCAAGAAATGGTCGATGTCGGCTCTACCGCTTCCCAAATCGAGTGCTGGTTGCTGGGGGATAGGTATTCGGCTATAATGTCATCATGGAAGGCAAGAATTTTGATCTCTCAGTTCCAGGTGCGAAGGAAAACGCTATAGCGTCGATCGAATCGGCGAAGACCGAACTGGAACATGCACTCGCGGAATTAAATGATCTGCCGACCTTGGATCCCAATGTGATTCGCTATGCTGCTCATGCGATCAAGAATTATCTGACTGTTGCTGGTGGTTGTGTTGCTCTACTCTCCCATGCGCTAGGGGATTCCGCTAACGAGCAGGTAAAGACTTGGCTTGAGGGTCTGCAGCATGCGACAAAGTTAATGATTCAGACGGTTCGGTTGTTGAGCAATGCGGCTGTAGCTGTGAAACTGGATTTAAAATGGGAGAAAGTGGATTTGCCTTTGTTGGTACAGAGGGGTTGTGAGTATTACGCAGACCAAGCCCGGGGAAAACGGGTTGCGGTTGTTTTTGAACCCGCAGTGGAGCCAGTGTACGCATGGACCGACAGGGTTGTGGTGGCTGCAGTGCTTGATAATCTGCTTTCCAATGCGGTAAAGTTCTCCGCATCCGGTGGTGTGATTCGTGTTTCTGTAATCGCCGAGCCTAGCTATGTCGTCTGTTCTGTGCAGGATAACGGTCCTGGCTTAACTCCAGAGGATCAGGCGAAACTGTTTCAGCCGGGCGCAAGGCTTGGGCCATCTCCTACAGGGACAGAGTTGTCTACCGGGTATGGTCTGGCGATCTCGAAGGATATGATCCAGGCGTTGAATGGACATATCTGGTGCGAAAGTAACGTGGGGCTGGGTTCGTGCTTTTCCTTCAGGTTGCCTCTATATGAGGGGCAGGACAAGGCGGCTACTCCTTCTCACGTATCACATGTGACAAAAAAGCAACATGGGGCACCCTCACGTAAGTAGTCGAAAGGTCGCCTAGCTTTGCAGTTAGTATTTTAGCCCATACCTTCGTGCATACCACCGAATTTTGGGGGAGAAGGGTTGTCATTTGTGGCATAGGCAATAATGTTGGCTGGAAAGGTTGGTGCAAGATGGGCATGAATCTCAAAATATCCGCTAAATCAGGATTTCTTCACGTAATGGCGACAGGTGAGTTCTCGTTAGAAGAGGCCAAGAGGATCTTCATTGAGGTGCTTGATATTGTTGCAGAACAGAAAGCTGAGAAGATCCTGTGCGATGGACGGGAAGTCAAGGGCGAGCCCGAAAAGTTCGAGCGGTTTCTTTACGGCAAATTCGCCGCAGAGACGGTTGAGAGGTACATAATAGAACAGGGGATTCCCCGTCCACAGTTTGCATATGTTCTTCACGAGCCAGTCCTTGACCCGAAGAGGTCCGGCGAAACCGTCGCAGTAAATTGGGGCATGCGGGTTAAAGTCTTTGACAATCTCGAAGATGCTCTCGAATGGCTTAGATAACCACTACCCAACACTGGCAGCGCCACAGAACAAGTTATCGGCCATGCAGGTTGCGCAGTTCTAACGTTAAGGGTGGTGAATCTCCAGCACCAGTGTAGTAAAGGGCGCATGCGATAGTCACCTCGCTGAGGATGCATCGTTGCCTTCACCACCCTTTTGGATGAGTGTTATTCGCGGTATTCCTCTTCCCCAAGCAGATGACTAGTGAATGTTATTACCGGAAACTAGCGCATTAGCTCTTGGCCTGTTATGCGGACTTGGAGAGGAACCCAATAGTTATCAAAAGTAGCAACTCGCGTTGGGAGGAAGTACTCAGTTAGAGGAGTTGGCGATCCGTACAGCAAGCGCTTATTGTGACTCGCCCACTTCCAGTTCATCCAGTTCCTTGAGCAGAAACTTTCTATACAGAAAATCTCGCAAAAGGATAAGATACATCAAAATTCCAAGAACAGATGCTTGAAAGAATTCTGCGGAATCGTACTTGTGTATGAGGATGAGCATTATTATATAAAGAGGTGATCCCCAAAATGCGACTTTAGCAAGTTTTATAAGTCGGATATATGACCTTAGAATTTTTCTTCTCCTGACTTGTGGCAGACTCTTTAACCAAAGAACTTTCTTATTCCTTGTGAAATAATTAAGAAGGCCCCTACGATTAAGAAAAAGGCTATCCACCCCGCTATCAAGTTAAACGACAATGGAAATGAGATCACATCGATCTCCCCATTAGTTACCGGCTGAACTATTGAAAAGCATACCAGTTCATGGGGAAGTATGCTTCAGGAGGAATTTCGGCCTTGCTCTTTCTTCGTACAATGAAGACAACGGCGAAGAGTTTTTGGTGACGGCTTACATATCATTATCAGCACACGCTGATCGCGCGTAAAGGAAGGGAGAGCAAGCTCCCCTCCCTGGGCAATTGATTGCCTAAATACTTTTTAGGCCGATGTATTAATATCGGTAATGTCCGTAGTGGCCATGTACAAACTGTTGATGAGAAATCATTCTATAGTTCCACGGCTGGCCGTTCCAGCTGTGACTGCTGTAATACCCTCTCCATCCGGGATTTACATGGCGGGAAAACGGCGGCACGCCTGCTCCATAGTATGCCCATCCGCGATTGTAATTAAGATCGATGCTGCATTTCCCCCATCGGCCCTCACCATTTCACGCTGAACAAAAAAAATAACGACTCTCAGGAACTTTTTTCTCACCTCCCTTGTCTCATTGACTAAGAAGTGAAAAGACAAACCAAAGGAGGTTGAGATGAAAGCAGGATATCTCATAGGTTCGGCAGTTCTCTTTTTGTCGCTTTTTTGCGTGGGTCAGATGGCTCCCGCCCGGGAGGAGGCAGAGAAGACTTCATCTGCTTCTTCAGGGGTGGATGACCAGACAGGGGTAGCGGTGACGATTTATAACGTGAACCTCGGCCTTGTGAAGGATCAGAGGAGCCTGAAGCTTCCGAAAGGGATGGGGGAGTTGAGGTTTATGGATGTGGCTTCGCAAATCATTCCGACAAGCGTCCATATCAAATCACTTCTGAACACCGACAGCCTCCAGGTCTTGGAGCAGAACTATGAATATGACCTTTTGAATCCCCAGAAGCTCCTTGACAAATATGTCGGCAAGGAGGTGAAACTCTACAGCAAAAATCCCTACACCGAAAGGGAGGAGATCGTAACCGCCACACTCCTTTCGAACAACGGGGGACCCATTTTCAAGGTCGGAGACGAAATCACCTTCGGCCACCCGGGGAGGATCATATTCCCGGGGGTCCCGGAAAACCTTATCTCGAAGCCGACACTAGTCTGGCTTCTCGAAAATAGTCTTCAGTCTCTACAGAAAGTGGAGGCTTCATACCTTACGAACGGGATCAACTGGAGGTCCGATTATGTCGTGACCTTGAACGAGCACGACGACAGGGCGGATCTCTCCGGCTGGGTCACGATTGATAATAGAAGCGGCGCAACGTACAAGGACGCGAAGATAAAACTTGTCGCAGGTGACGTGAACAGGGCAAAGGATGAGCTGGCGTATCAGAAGGGGATGGTTCGCGCTGCAGAGGCAGCGGCAAAACCTGCTGCACCGCAGTTTCGGGAGGAGGAGTTCTTCGAGTACCATATCTATACCCTCCAGAGACCCGCCACAATAAAAGAGAACCAGACGAAGCAGATCAGCCTCGTGAACGCCGGTGACGTCAAGGTAAAGAAAGAGCTCGTCTACTACGGCGCCCAGTACTACTACCGGTCGAGCTACGGAGAGAAGATCTCCAACCAAAAGATCGGCATCTTTGTCGAGATGGCAAACAGGAAGGAAGACAACCTCGGCATCCCCCTACCCAAGGGCACGGTGAGGGTCTATAAGCGGGACAGCGAAGGGGGTCTCCAGTTCGTTGGCGAGGACTCCATCGATCATACCGCCAAGGACGAGAAGGTGCGGGTAAAGCTCGGTGATGCCTTTGATGTCGTCGGAAGCAGGAAACAGACCGACTGGAAGAAGGTCGCATATGACACGTATGAGGCGGCCTTCGAGGTCTCTCTCAGAAATCACAAGAAGGAAGATGTGATAGTGAGGGTCATCGAGCCCATCCCGGGAGAATGGATCATGCTCAGCTCATCTCATGACTATAAGAAGACGGAAGCGTTTACCGCTGAGTTCGATATCGCGGTGTCGAAGGACAAGGAGACGAAGCTCGTCTACAGGGTGCGGATGAGGTTTTAGGCGGAGACCGGATATCGAATGGGGTGATTCTTTTCGTAAGAAAGGGAGAGACGGATCGCTGCCGTCTCTCCCCCGTTTGCCAGAGGGTCTTTCGATGCATTAGAATATTTGATGCCAACGTCTGCTTACCTGTCGGACCTCACGAAATGCGTGAGGTGCGGGAGCTGCAAGGCTTTCTGCCCGACGTACGAAGAGGGCATGAGAGAGACGATGACCGCGCGCGGTCGCCTCAGACTCCTGAGAGGGTTGCTCACGGAAGAGATCAGGCCTTCTCCGGCTCTCAATGAGCGCCTCTTCAGCTGTATGCTCTGCGGTCTCTGCGAAACCCTCTGTCCGCTGCAGATCGATATCATCGGGGCCTTCTATCACGGCAGGAAGGTGCTGCGTGATCAGGACCCCGGGAGAAAGTATCTCCGGTTGCTCACCCGCCTCTCCCTTCACAGGCCGGCGCTCAGTTATCGGATTGCGAGGATGCTGCAGCATCTCGTCAATCCATCCGTCCTCGAAAGGGCCGGAATCCCTTTTTCCGTTACGCTGCCGCCCCATCCCCTGAGGGATGATCAGCAGGTATATAAACCAGAAAAGAAGATCGGACGTGTCGCCTTCTTCGCGGGCTGCAGCACGAATTATCTCTTCCCCCATCTCGGCGCCTCCCTGATAAACGTCCTCCTGCGCCTCGGCTACGAGGTCGTCCTCCCGAAAGGGGAGGCGTGCTGCGGTGTTCCGTTGAGGAGTCTCGGCCTCGAAGAAGAGGCGGTCGAAATGGCGAAGAAGAATTATGCCCTCTTCAGCAGACTCAACACGGAAGCGGTCCTGAGCCTCTGTCCGACCTGTGTCTCCGCCCTCAAGGTCGATTACCCGAAACTCATCGGCGTCAGTCTCGACAAGGTGATGGATGTAACGACTTTCCTTGCCGACAGGCTCGATCTCATACAGCCGAGACAGGGAGCCTCCTTCACCTCGGTGACCTATCACGACCCCTGCCACCTCGCCTATTCCCTCGGCGTGAGAAGAGAACCGAGAGAGCTGATACGCCGCTCGGGCGTCGAATTTATCGAGGCCGGGGGAGAGGGCTGCTGCGGTTTCGGCGGCCTCTTCAGCGTCCAATACCCGAAGATTTCAGGGGACCTCCTGAAAAAGAGGTCCGATGCCTACAGGGAGACAGGGGCCGATGCGGTCATAACAGCCTGCCCCGGATGCATGCTGCAGCTCGGCAAGGGCATGGAGGACAAGCGGGTATTTCATATTATCGAGCTCCTGGAGGAGGCTCTCTGTTAAACGAGTTCAGGCTGTTCGGGAGACTGTTGTATGAGGCCGGCTTCGTCAGCTACCGCGCGGGGAACATGAGCGTGAGGACCAAGGAGGGACTTCTCATCACAAAGAGCGGGGCTCCCCTCGGTTTTCTCGATGAATCTCTCCTCGTCGCCGGTCCCCTCGACGCTCCGTTGCCCGGCGCATCGGTGGAATTGCCGGTCCATCAGCATATCTACCGGTATACGGACGCGGCAGCTATAATCCATGCCCATCCTCCCTTTGCGGTGGTCCTTTCGCTTCTCTCCGAGGCGATTCTGCCTGCGGATACTGAAGGCGCATTACCTCTGGGAGATGTACCTGTTATAATAAAAAGTGAAGTGTCTGATTACCTGGAAATCGCGGGATTGTTGAGGGAAAGGGTTGCTGTCCTTATGCGGGGTCACGGCAGCTTTACACGGGGAGGATCGCTTGAAGAGGCATTCTCGAGGACAAGTACCCTCGAGGCATCGTGCCGGATCCTCTATCGGTTGTCGGCCGTGGAGAAATAATAACCGGAGGAAACATGCCGATTTTTGAATACAGATGCAACGGTTGCGGGGAAGATTTTGAGAAGCTCGTCTTCGGCAACCAGGCCGTGCGGTGTCCGAAATGCGATTCCGGAGACATCAAGAAGAAGTTTTCCACCTTCGGAATGAGCGGAGTCGAACATGCGGGGTCGTCGTCGGGCTGCAGTTCCTGCAGCAGTGGCTCCTGCAGCTCCTGCCATTAGCGGTTCGCGTCGCTATCTCTCGGGATAGATAAAGGGACTGCCCCGCACTATCTTACTGAGCTTCAACGGTTTGCCTTCGAAGAGAAAGACCGCCATGCCGCGTTCGCGTGAAGTTTCCCCTCCGACAGTCCAGGTGCCGTTCCATGCCACGTTTAGGTAGACCTTCGTTTTTTCTATTTCGACCCATTTCGGTATGAAGTTCAGCTCGACAGAATCGAAATGCCTGACAGAGTTCAGAAAGGCCTTATAGGCGTCCTGCGTCGAAATCCATTGAACGGACGAGTAGTTCTTTTCCGCATACGCAGAGCGCAACACCTCAGCCATGGAGATCACCTCCTGGGAGGTCTTCGCGTCGGGGGATTCCTCCTTGACCTCCTTCTTCCCTCCACATGAGGAGAGAAGGAAAAAGACCAAGGAGCAGACAGCTAAGATCTTCAAGCCCTGACCATTTCTCTCTCTTCTCAATGCCTTCATCTCCGTTATTCCTCCATCCGCACTTTTCTAATGATAAAGGGTTATCAGCTTTTTTTGCAATCCTCGAGACGGTCCCTACCCGCTCATAGGTTTCATTACTTCGCCCATCCTCCCGATACCCTCCTCAATATTTTCGGGATCGGCATTCGAGAAGTTGAGCCGTATGGTGTTCTCTCCCGAACCGTCGGGGAAAAACTCCCGGCCCGGAACAAAGGCGACATTCCGTTCGAGACACCGTGGAAGTAATTCCGCGGCATCCGATCCGTCCGGGAGCTTCACCCACAAAAACATTCCCCCCTCAGGGCGATTCCATGTCACGGTTTCGGGAAAATGCCTTTCCATCGCGGAGAGCATGCAGTCCCGCCGATATGCATACGTCTTTCTGAGAAGCCCGATATGTTCACGATAGTCGCCGCTCTCGAGATACTCTGAAACGAGATACTGTCCGAGGGTGTTCGTCTGGAGATCCGTGCCCTGCTTCAGTACCGCGAGCTTTCCGATAACCTCTTCCTCTGCCGCCACATAGGCGACACGCAGGCCGGGCGCTATCGTCTTTGAAAAGGAACTGAGGTAGATAAAATTCCCCGCTCCGCCCAGTTCAAACAATGAGGGCAACTTCTCGCCGGAAAATCTGAGCGCCCCGTAGGGGTCATCCTCGACCACGACGAGGTCTCGCTCTTTCACGATCTCGACCAACTGCCGCCGCCTTTCCAGGGAAAGCGATATCCCCGTCGGGTTCTGAAAATTGGGCATAAGATAGATGAATGCCGGCCTCTCGTCCTGCAACGCCTTGATCAGGCTATCGGTCCTTATCCCGTTCTCATCCGAGGGAACCGGTCTCACCTCCGCCTGAAAAAGCCGGAAGGACTGGAGGGCTCCCAGATAGCTAGGGTTTTCCGTAAAGACCACGTCACCTTCGTCAAGATAGAGCTTTGCCACGAGGTCAAGCCCCTGCTGCGAACCCTGCGTGATAATGATATTCCCGACTCCTATGCGTCCGGTATTGGGGTCGAGCATTCTCGAAATCTTTTCCCTCAGCCGCCCGAGCCCCTCGGTCAGGGAATACTGGAGGACTGAAGGGCCGTATTTTGAAAAAAGCCTCTGAACAGCGGTGGCAACTTCTTTCAGCGGGAAAAGTTCGGGGGCCGGCAGCCCGCCGGCAAAAGATATGATCCCCGGGCGTTCGGTGATTTTCAGTATTTCACGGATGGCCGAGCTTTTGAGTCCGGAGATTCTTTTCGCGTAGGTCATGCCCCTGCCCTTATAGGTCTCATCCCTGCCCTAATTTCCGACTAAGATCCGTTCTCCCCACACAGCGTCGCCACGGGATCTCTCTTTTTCCACATGAAGCAAGTATAGGGAAACCGTGATTTTCATGTCAACAGACAACGGGCTCAGGTGTCCTGGGTGCGCGGACGCTTTTACGGTGAATGATGAAATTGAGATTCGACGCTACATAATTGTAAGAACCTACAAAAGTGTAACATTCTCCCCATTTCACTATCCTTAAGAATCAGGCAGATACAGGTTGGCACGGATCTGGCAATACTTGTCTGCGAAGAATATGGGTTCTCTAAGAGAAAAGATCAGGGATATCGAGAGGGAAGAGATACTGCATGCCCTCAGAGAATGCCGGTGGGTAATGGCAAAGGCCGCAAGGATGCTCGGCATCACGGAAAGGATGATCGGATACAAGATCAGGAAGTACGGAATCGAAAGAGAGATGGCACAGACGGAAGTT
Source organism: Thermodesulfovibrionales bacterium (assembly GCA_035622735.1). Taxonomy (NCBI): domain Bacteria; kingdom Pseudomonadati; phylum Nitrospirota; class Thermodesulfovibrionia; order Thermodesulfovibrionales; species Thermodesulfovibrionales bacterium. The sequence continues at coordinate 24,582 of DASPUT010000035.1, forward strand.
GGCGACGGTTTTGAGAAAAGAGAATAGCAGATAAGAAATCCTATGGAGACGGGCTTTATCCCGCGGCAGAAAAGAAATAATAAGGGGGTTAGAAGATGAGAAGATTAAGGAGCAGTTTGGTTTTGGCGGTCTTAGCGGTTTTATTGTCGGGAGGCCATGCGTTCGGTTATGATCAACAGCCCGCCGAACAGCAGCCTCCGGCACAGCAGCCACCTGCCGAGCAGAAGGCTGAGGCGCCGAAGGTAACCGGCAACGTGACATCCGCGTTCCTCAGTCAGTATGTATTCAGGGGATATGAGTTGAGTTCCGGCAGTTTGGTCATTCAGCCTGCCACAACCATCTCTTATTATGGGTTTAGCCTGAACCTCTGGGGCAACCTTGACACGAATCAGAACCCGACCCAGAGCTTTCACCCGTCCAACCCCGGGACGGCCAGCTGGAACGAGACTGACCTGACCTTAAGCTATACGTATAACATCGACAAGTTGAGCCTTACCGGCGGTTACATCTGGTACGGGACCCAGTACGCGAAGCAGACGCAGGAACTCTTTCTCGCCCTCGGATATGACATCATCACGAAACCGGTCTTGACGATCTACCAGGACATCGCGAGTTATCCGGGCACATACTTCCAGCTTGCATTTTCCCACTCCTTCCCGGTCTATAAGGAGGTGACTCTCGATCTCGGCGCGAGTTTTTCCTACGAGTGGGGGCAGGGAGACTCATGGAAGACCTATCAGGCTTCAACGGGTGCCTATACCGGGCCCAAGTACTCTGCATTCCATGCCGGCATGGTCCAGGGAGGGGTGACTATCCCGATAGCGAAGAACTTCAGCATCCAGCCTATCGTGCAGTGGTGGTTCCCGCTGTCCGATAAGGCGAGTGAGAAGATAAACGGTATTCCCTATAATCCGAATGGGAATCTGGACAACACCGTTGTCTACGGCCTGAACATGACTTTCAACTTCTAAGCAAGAATTCCATCTTGGAGGAAAAGACGATGAAACGATTTTTGAGTTTGGTGACATTGACGGTTATTTTGATGAGTCTGCTCTGTTCTGCAGGCGTTGTGTTTGCAGAGGAACAGGCAGCCCCCGCTGCCGAGCAGGCACAAACAGCGCAGCCGGCGCCTGCCACCGCGACTGCTCCCCTGAAGATAGACACGGGTGATACGGCATGGATGATAGTCGCGACCGCCCTCGTCATGCTCATGACGGTTCCGGGCCTCGCGCTCTTTTACGGAGGACTCGCAAAACGGAAGGACACCCTCAATACCATGGCGATGTCCTTTGTGACGTTCTGCATCGTCAGTTTCCTCTGGGTCGTCTACGGATACACCCTCTCCTTTAACACGGATATAGGAGGGATCATCGGGAGCCCCGGCAAGTTCCTCCTCTCGGGAGTCGGTGTGAACAGCATCTCCGATCTCGCGAAGACGATCCCTGAGTTCATCTATGTCGTCTATCAGCTCACCTTCGCGGCGATAACCGTCGCCCTTGCGAGCGGTGCCTATATTGAGAGGATGAAGTTCTCGGCATGGGTGCTTTTCTCGATCCTCTGGATGACCCTCGTGTATGTCCCGGTTGCTCACTGGGTCTGGGGAAACGGTTTCCTCGCGAAACTCGGAGCCCTGGACTTTGCGGGAGGGACAGTGGTCCATATCAATGCCGGTATAGCGGCCTTAGTAGGCGCGCTCGTTCTCGGCAAGAGGCGTGAGAAGTCTCTGATCCCGAACAACCTTACCCTCGTCCTGACCGGCGCGGGTCTTCTCTGGTTCGGATGGTTCGGCTTCAATGCAGGATCTGCCGTTGCGGCAAACGGCCTCGCCGGAGCCGCCTTCATCAACACGAATACCGCAACCGCGGTTGCGGCCCTGTCATGGATGTTCACGGAGTGGCTCCACTCGAAGAAACCGACTCTCCTCGGACTCGCGTCCGGAGCTGTCGGCGGTCTCGTAGCCATCACGCCGGCAGCCGGATTTGTAAACATAACCGGCGCCATCGTCATCGGCATCGCGGCGGGTGTCATTCCGTTCTTCGCCGTCGCCATGATGAAACCGAAGTTCGGCTATGATGACACCCTCGATGCCTTCGGTATTCACGGGATAGGCGGTACGATTGGGGCCATCCTCACCGGTATATTTGCCGATCCGGCTATCAATGATGCGGGAAAGGGTCTCCTCTACGGAAACCCCGGACAGCTTCTGACCCAGCTGATAGCGGTCGGCGTCACCCTCGTCTACAGCGGGATCATGACCTTTATCATATTCATGGTCATCAAGGCGCTCGTCGGGGTAAGGGTCGATGCCGAAGAGGAGATCGTTGGACTTGACGAGAGCCAGCACGGTGAAAGGGCATATACCCTCTAATAAGAACGTGCAGTCTCGAGAATGATAATTCTTTCTCGAACCCTGTTCACGGTTGAGAACGCGAAATAAGTAAGGAGGCAAGATGAAGAAGATAGAAGCGATCATAAAACCCTTCAAGCTCGATGAGGTGAAGGACGGCCTGAATGCGATCGGCGTCCAGGGCATGACCGTCACCGAAGTGAAGGGATTCGGGCGGCAGAAGGGGCATGTCGAACTTTACCGGGGAGCCGAATACGACATCGCCTTCATCCCGAAAGTGAAGCTGGAAGTCGTAGTACCGGACGGTCTCGCGCAAAAGGTTGTATCGACGATAGAGGAAAAGGCGAAGACCGGGAAGATCGGAGACGGGAAGATATTTGTCCTTCCCGTCGAAGAGATCATCAGGATAAGAACCGGGGAGCGGGGAGAGACCGCAATTTAGGACATTTTCGCCGAGAGGGGTTGGCTTTGCCGGCCCCTCTTCTCATCCCCATCACGAAGCCTACAAAAATGTAGCTCATACAAAATTGTCGTTGCACGATATATCCTCCTGTCACGAAAAGCAAAAAAAGGATCTCGCGCGATAAGAATCCTACAAAAATGTAGATTTCCCTTCTTCCATCCGTTCCCTCTTTCTTTTAAAATCCGGAGTCTTTTCCCGGGCACATTTTTCGCTATCATTGACCCGCGCATTTGGTTTATCATTAATGCGAAATCAACGCATAGTTCTCGTTTCTTGTGAATCGATAGAAGGAGCCGCCAAATGAAAAAATGGATCGTCCGTATCTTCAGTGCAGCCGTCGTATTCTCACTCCCCCTGAGCGCATATGCGGAGACCGCAAACAGGATAGATGCCGGAGATACCGCCTTTGTCCTTGTCTCGGCCGCCCTCGTCATGCTCATGACACCCGGCCTCGCGATGTTTTACGGCGGGATGGTCAGGAGAAAGAACGTTCTCGGGACGATCATGCAGAGCTTTGTAGCGATAGCGATCGTCAGCATTCAGTGGATTCTCTTTGGTTACAGCCTCTCCTTCGGGCCCGATGTCCACGGCATTATCGGGGGTCTCGATTGGGTCGGGTTGCACGGTGTCGGTGTCGCCCCAAATCCGGATTATGCTCCGACCGTACCCCATGTGGCTTTCATGATCTACCAGGCGATGTTTGCGGTCATAACGCCAGCGCTCATCGCCGGAGCCTTCGCCGAAAGAATGAAGTTTTCCGCCTTTTTCATCTTCACCATCCTATGGTCGACAATCGTGTATGACCCTATCGCACACTGGATATGGGGGACCGGGGGATGGCTCAAGAACATGGGCGTGCTCGATTTCGCCGGGGGTATCGTCGTCCACATCACGTCGGGTATCTCCGCGCTGGCAGCGGCTATTCTTGTCGGGAAGAGAAAGGGCTACCCGCATGAAAAGATTATGCCCCACAACCTGCCGTTGACGGTCATCGGCGCAGGGATTCTGTGGTTCGGCTGGTTCGGCTTTAATGCCGGCAGCGCCCTTTCGTCAGGCGCATTGAGCGCAATGGCTTTTGTTGCGACCCATACCTCGGCCGTCTCAGCGACCCTGATCTGGGTGGTCATCGAATGGATTCACCGGGGGAAGCCGACGATGTTCGGTGCAGCCACCGGCGCTATCGCAGGGCTCGCAACGATTACCCCCGCGTCCGGCTTCGTCGGACCGCTGTCCGCGCTCGTTATCGGTCTCCTTGCCGGGGCCTTC
>DASPUT010000036.1 GCA_035622735.1 Thermodesulfovibrionales bacterium
GGCGCCCGTGCGGCATGCGGCGTCGTTAAGTAGGGAGTCCTTTTTGATGCCGTGATGCGGCATATACTGCTATAATAAACAGCATGCAGGCGAGGGCTCATCTTCTTATCAGCGGGAGGGTGCAGGGTGTTTACTACCGGGGCTTCGCCCGTGATATCGCAAGTCGCTTCGGTCTTGCGGGCTGGGTGAGAAACCTTAACGACGGCAGAGTGGAAGCCCTTTTTGAGGGCCCCCGGGACGATATCGAGAAAGCGATAGCACATTGCCGCTCAGGCCCTCCCGGCGCACGGGTCGATGACATTGAAGTAGAATGGCATGAGCATCTTGGAGACCTTCACGGCTTCGAAGTGCGGTATGGATGACCGGTCGCCCTCCTATGGGTAGAGTCATAATCCTGAGAACCTTCTCTGATATTCTCTCTCATCTCCGCTCAGGGGAATGGCCGCTCGCCATGTCTCTCGTGGTCGTTTCCCTTCTGCTGGCGATCGCCTCCTCATGCCAGCCCGTTTTTGCTTTTTCTGAAGATGAGGTGAGGTCCTTTCAGAAGGAAATTGCGGAGAGGCCCCTTCATGAGAGGATCGCCTTGTGGGCGGAAAGATTTGTCGGAACCCCCTATGACCCTGACCCTCTCGGGGAATACGTTACTCGGCAGGTTATTGTTGCCGATGAACGGGTTGACTGCATGTACCTCAGCTTCAGGACGGTCGAACTCGCGATCGGACGTACACCCGAAGAAGCCGTCATGATTGCCCTCGATAAGCGGTTTATCGTGAGGGGCATTTCTGAAGGGGGCAGGGTCGTGAATTACGATGAGAGATTTCAATACGGCGAAGATATGATCGAGAGCGGCAAGTGGGGCAGGGAGATAACCGCGGATATCGCACCTCCGACCTTTATCGAGGGTGCGAGAGGCAGGGAGCGTGTCGGGATGATTTCGAAGGAGTCGCTGCGAGGTATTCTGCAAAATCCGGAAAGAGCGGCCGGGAGGTTCGAGAGCGGAGATTTTGTTTTTTTTATTAAATCACCTGAGAAGAGGCATGCGGGTGAGATTGTCGGTCATATAGGGGTTATCAAGCGAGAAGAAGCCGCGATCTATCTCATCCATGCTGGTGGGAAGAAGAAAGGCGGGGGTTCCGTGAAGAAAGTACTCTTTTCTGAGTATGTCGAATCGATGCCCTTTGCCGGTGTCCGTGTCAGCAGATTCGATTAGTCTTTCATCTCCTTGATGAGCTCGGGAAACTGGGTCTTGAACTCCGGGTGAACTCTGTCGAGGAACAGCTTGAGACCTTTATCTCTAATCTCAGACCCGCCAATTCACGCAATGAGCTGTTCATGCCCTCCAGCCTCTCTGTGAGGGTATTGCGTTCCTTCTCGATGAGGTCGAATTTTTCTTTCGCTGCCTTTTCCTCTTTCACGAAGTCTCCCGTGTTTTGCCGCTGCGAAAAATCGTTTATTTGTTTCTTCTCTGGTGCTTTGTCTTTCTGAGAAGTTTCTTATGCTTGTGTTTGCTCATCTTTTTCTTGCGCCATTTTACAACGCTCCCCACACACTCACCTCCTGTTCATATTATGAATGGACAAAAGCGATCTTCAGGAATCGAGAGAGGCCTACCGTCGGGCTCTCCCGTTACGCCTTCTTGCATCGTACTCCGCGGCCTGATTCATAAACGCTTCGAGCTGTATCTCTGTCGTAGACGACTCTGTTCCGTCAAAGGGGACCGTGGTGCAGGGGACACCATACTCTCTGCTCACCCCGCGAATCAGTGTTGTCACGACGGTCCCCGGCATGCACCCGAAGGGCATGGCGTTAATTATACCAGATACTCCTTTTTCTATGAGGTCAACACTCTTGCCGATGCTGAGGACCGCCTCCCCCTCGAATGAATCGTGGAGGTACGGTGATGCTTTTTTCAGGATCTCCTTCGTTCCGGGCTCCCTGAGGGTCTTGAGGAATCCCGCAAAATGCCGCCCCAGTCTGTGTTCTGTCCTCTTCTGGAAAAAGGTCTTGAGAAGAAGTTCAATAATAGCAGACCTATCTTTTTTTATCAAGGCATTTCTCAACGCCATGCTGTTCACGTAGTAAATCCATTCCTCTACCGGTGCGAGCCATGCCTCGCCGCCGAGGGCCTCCACCCTCCGTACAATATCTTCGTTCGAGAACCTGTGGCTTCTCACGAAGATCTCTCCCACGATACCGATGAGCGGTCTCCTTTCCCTCCTCCTCGGCATCTTTTCAAAATCCTCCCGCATGTCCTTAAGGCTTGTCTCGAGCCTGCCGTCGGCACCTCTCAGGGAATGGTATACCCTCTTCAGGTATCGCCGGTGCAGGGTATCTGCCGCCCCCCTTTCTTCTTCATAGGGCCTCGTCTCATGAAGGCATTTATTGAGGAGTTCTACGGCGATAATGCCCCTCCAGGCATGGGTCGCAAAGTCCCTGCTGACAACGCCGAGTTGCCTATAGAAATTTTCATCCTGGTTCGGCGAAAGTATCGGGATGTCGTGATAGCCGAGTTCGTCAAGGATCATCCTGTGGAAGACATTGTACTGGCCGAACCTGCATGGCCCAGACCCGGAGGGCATAAAGAAGGCTGTTTTCTCCCTTCGAAAATCCGATGAAAAGACCTTCTTCAACATATCTCCTGTCGTAACCGTACAGGGATAGCATTCCTTTCCCGATACGTGCCTCCGTCCAATGTCGGCAGACTCCCTGTCGGACTCGGGGAGCACTTCGGCAAGTACCCCGCACCGTTCAAATGCGGCTGCCAATGCAAAGGCGTGGTCCGACATGCGGGGGATAAAGATGGACCTCTTCGGCTGATCAGCGGCAATTCCCGAACAAACTGTCTTCCTGAAAGGTCTCTTTTCACCGCAAGGGACTTCGGGCGGAGGACTGTGCAGGGGAATATTGTCGGCTTCATGAAAACCGGAACCCGATGACCGTTGCTGCTGTCCGATACTATCAAGGAATGCCTCGCAGCGGGTGATCGCACCGGCATCTGCGCTGTGTTCGTCTATCTCTATATGGAGGAACGTCTTTTCCCCCATTTCGCGGTCGAAGTATTTCAGGATGAATGAATCGGGACCGCAGGAGAAATTACCTATGAAAATTGCATGGAGGAGGGGGTTCTCCTTTATGAATCTTGCAGCTTTCAGTATCCTCTGTCCCGATCGCCAATACATGTTCGGCCATCGGTCATCGATCCGGAATTTTTCGAGGGGGATGAAATCCATGGGGATGGCGAGAACCCCGAGCTCGGACACTTTCCTCGGTATCGTGAGGTTCGTGCCGCTGTCGAAGGCGTTATAGGGTCTTCCGACGATCACGACTGTCGTCTCGCGCAATGAGGACAGTATCTCCGAACCCTTTTCCTTTGTCGACCTGAAGAAATCCGTCTGGGCGGCCTCGGCGGCATCAATGGCACGGTTTATGTCTCTCTTTGTGATCCTGAATGACCTGAATGCCTTTCTCAATTCGTCGATGAGGGAATTCCTGCCCCTCTGGAGATTAACGAGAGGGGCCACGACGGTTGCGTCGGGATGTGCCACCCGAGCCGCATAGGGCATGGTCTGCGTGAGCGGGCATGCAAACCCTCTTTCGAACTCCCCGTTTCCGGGGTTCATGTTGATGAAACTGGGGATGAAGAGCGTGGTGACGCCGTTATCGATGAGGTACTTGATGTGGCCATGGGCAACCTTGACGGGAAAACAGGTATCGGCCAGAACCCCCTCAATCCCTGCGCGCACGATCTCGCGGTTGGTCTTTGGAGAGACTTCCACGGCGAATCCGAGTTCCCAGAGAAGGGTCGTCCAGAAGGGAAGGTAGTCGTGGAAGAAGAATACGTAAGGGATGCCGATCCTTCTGGGCTCAGCCCCTTTACCGGCATCCTGGCCCTCGCGCTTTCCCCTCGAAGTATTCATGTCTTTCTGTTCAAGATACCGGTTATGGGGTTTCCACAACATCTCCTCCCTGAAGGCGAAGAGGTCCGGAATCAACGGCGTTTCTGTATTCCGCTTCATGTCGTATTTTTCACACCTGCCCCCGTAAAAGAGGTTCGTATCCTCGCCCTCGATTTTAACCCTGTTGATCTCGCACACGTTGGGGCAACCCTTGCACTCGAACGATGAGACCTGATACGGACGCCGTGACAACGCAAACCCCTTGAACGTAGACCGAAGACGGTCATTTCCCGACGAGCGGTTCTTCCTTTGGCGCATCGCTATCAGTGCCATACCGATGGCGCCCGTCACATCGTGGTGCGGAGGTACCGTTATCGTCTTCCCGAGATATTTCTCGAAGGCCGCCACGACCGATTTGTTGAACGCAACCCCGCCCTGGAAGAAAATCCTCTTGCCGATCGGCTTTCCTGCCACGACCTTGTTGATATAATTTTGGACAATCGAATAGGCGAGCCCCGCAAGGAGATCATTCTCTTCTGCGCCCTTCTGAAGGTTCGCCATGAGAGAGTTTTCCATGAAGACGGTACACCGTTCGCCCAGTCTGCACGGGTTTTTCGCAGAAAAGGCCGAGTCCGCGAATTCCTCTTTTATCGGGATGTTGAGCTTCTCTGCCTGTTCTTCAAGGAATGAACCGGTTCCGGCTGCACAGGCCTTGTTCATTTCGAAATCGACGATGACGCCCTCCTTCAGCGAGATAAACTTCGAATCCTGTCCGCCTATCTCGAATATCGTGTCGACTCGGCCATCGATAGAAGCGGCGGCTGTCGCCTGAGCGGTTATCTCGTTCTTTACGACGTCGGCGCCGACGTAATCTGCTATCATGTACCTTCCCGACCCCGTGGTGCCTACGCCGGCGATGGTGACCCTCGCACCGATCTCGCCCGCGATCTCTTCAAGGCCCTGCCTCACGGCATCGATCGGCCTTCCCGCAGTCATGAGGTATCTCTTCGCAAGGAGGGAGCCGTTCTCGTCGATTACGGCGAGGTTGGTGCTGATGGAACCGATGTCAATTCCGAGATACGCAGTTATTTTCGGCAGTGGCCGTTGAGCGGAGAGGAGATCTTCGGCTCGGCACAGACGGTCACCGCTCCTGAGTTCCATGCTATTTCTTTCCAGAGACCCTTGGGGGTGCCTTTCGAAGAAGTCATCACCAGGCAAAATAAGCGGTCCATGACCTCGTTCCGATAACCTGGATGATTCGATGAAGGCCTTGAGCTTTTCCAAGGTGAAGGGGTAAGGAACTGCATCCTCCTTGTTCTTCAATGCAGCGCCGAGCGCACCCATGAGGGCAAAGTCATCAGGCACGGAGAAATGCTCGAAGCCGAATACTTCCCGAAACGCCCTGACCATACCTCTATTTGCGGCTACGCCGCCATGAAATGAAACGGGCTCCCCTATCGCTCTCCCCCGCACTATGGACCCCTTGAAGTTCCTCGCTACCGAAAAGCAGAGACCCGCCACGATGTCTTCCATGGGTGTGGCTATCTGCTGGAGGTGTATCATGTCCGACTTGGCGAAGACGCTGCATCGCCCCGCGATACGCGAGGGTTTCTCGGATTTCAGGGCGAGCTCGCTGAAATCGGTTATCGAGAGTCTCAGCCTTTCAGCCTGCTGGTCGAGAAAAGACCCCGTTCCTGCCGCGCAGACGGAGTTCATCGAAAAATCCCTCACACCCTCTTCGGAGAGGAGGATGAGTTTCGAGTCCTCACCACCGAGCTCAAAGATGGTCTTTACATGGGGGCAGAGTCTTTTCGTGGCGTATGTCTGCGCAACGACCTCGTTGACAAATCCCGCGCCGAGGCCCGCTGCTATGAGCCTACCTGCCGAGCCCGTAACGGAGAGCGAAAAATCTCTTTCATCACATCCCCTCAGCGTCTTCTGAAGAAGACTGTAGGCCGTCGTGAGCGGACGCCCTTTATGGCGTTCATAGTAACCTTCAATCTTGCCGCCTTTTTCGTCCAAGAGGACGAGTTTTACACTGACGGAACCCGCATCCAGACCGATGAATCGCATGGACCCAAGACCTTTCGATAAACGTTCATAAGAGCTCGCCGACTCTTCCCGACCTCGTGCTCATAAGCCGGCGAGTTTCTATATAAAAGGTAGCATAAATGAGGTAAAAGTTCCAGCCGCAATCTTCATTATTAGCCGAAAGTTGCCGAGGGAAAAATCGACGTGAGAGGCGCCTTCAGTAAGATGCCCGGTCTCTTCGTTTTAGGAGGGAAATGCGCTAACCGATCCAGACGGTCTTCTTGGAGTCCCTCATCCCCTCAAGGATGTTCGTTGTCGAACCTCTGAAGCCCACCTTAAGTTCCGATTCGAGCTTGAAGTAATCAAGACAGGTGCCGCAGGTGAAGATCAGTACGCCCATGACATCGAACTCTTTCAGGATGGCGATTGTCTCCTCGTTTACCGTGGTGAGCTTCACTCCCGTATTGAGAAAGAAGATAGTGTTCGGCAGTTCCCTGTACACCTTCATCGTCTCGAAGAGGCCCTTCATGAGGATACTGCCGAGTTTCTCGTCCTTTCCCATCGTATCAGTGGCGATGACCAGGAAGAGTTCGTCCTCGGTCCGCTTCACGGCTTCTTCGGGTTGCTTTTCCGCGTGTTCCCGCTCGGGAATTTCGCAGGGATAACCCTTCACAATTTTTATGCGCCAGAAGCCGTCTGCGCGCGCGGCTTCCGAATAAAACCCGTTCTTCGCCGCGAACTTCGTGAGATTCTTCACCGATGCCTCGTTATCAACGAGCACTTCGACGATGCCCTCTTCAATCCCGCCGAGCGCCTCTTCGGCCATGATGACCGGCTTCGGACATCCCAGACCCTTTGCATCAACAATCATGTCTTCCCTCTCGATGATTATCCATTTTCACAATAAAACTCTACCGCCTCAAGACCGTCTGTTGCAAATAGTTATTCTTGATATGAAAGAGCGGATGGATAGATGATTTCTATAGGAACTGGATCGGAAGAGGACGCTTGAGGCCGTTTCTCATAAACGGCGGGCCGATCGGCCAACCGATATGTGTCAGTTCGGTAGTGAAGAACCGAGGGCAGCCGTGCGTGTCATGACCCGTAACTTTCCGTGAGGTAGTTCTCGAGTTCGCTGATGGTCAGCTTCTGGTCGGAGATGATTCTCTTGACGACATCGCCGAGGGTTATAATGCCGGCTATCCTGTCATTATCGAGCACAGGCAAATGGCGGATATGTTTCGACGACATTAACGCCATGCACTCCTCGAGGGTGTTTTTCGGCGTTGCGTATAACACGGCCTTCGTCATGAGTTCGCTGACAGGGGTGTCCTTCGATGCCTTTCCCTTCAGGATCACCTTCCGTGCATAATCACGTTCCGAGAAGATACCGACGAGCCTTTTCTCCTCTATGACGAGCAGGGCACCCACATTCTTGTCAGCCATTATTTCGAGCGCCTCATACACGGACGCTTGAGGCGAGACCGACCAGTTTTCTCCGCCTTTCGTCTTCAAAAGATCTCCTACGGTTATCATCGAAATATCCCCCGTTTCTTGGAATTCGTAGAACCTATTATTGCTCGAATGGTGCGTAAGAATCAACTGTTCGTGATATCTATGCGGGCAGCCTGCCCGCTACGCTATAGCCCCCACTCAGGTTGAGCCCTGACCTGCAGTGCAGACGAAGCAATGGCTGCCCATCACGATCCTTCTCCCGGCAAGCACCGCGTAATCGAAGTCTCTGATGTCAGGCGAGCAAGTGCCGTTTACGGGGAGCCCGAGCATTTGGTTGAAATCGCAGTCATAGATTCTCCCGTCCCATCCTATGCTGATCAGGTATCTGCACATGAGGTTGTTCAGGGTGTCCGGATTGAAGAGACCCTTCGCGTTATCCATGTATTGCTTGAGGCTGTTCGACCGAACGAGAAAATCCCTGAACCGGCCGATAGGCATATTCGCAAAGACATAGAGTCGGTTAAAGACAATGCCGAAGAGAGACCCGAGTGCCTTCTTATACTGTTCCTCCAACTCTGCCTGTGATGGGGGCAGGAATGAGCCGAGCGGATTATAGACGAGGTTGAGCCTTCTTTCGTCGGTGAGTCCATAGCCGAGGCTGTTCAGTCGTCTCAGCGCCTCTATGCTCCTCGAAAAGGTTCCACCTCCCCTTACCCGGTCGGTGCCGACTTCACTGTAATGGGGGAGGGATGCCGTTATCTCTATGTTGTGTCCGGCATAAAAATCCGGTAGGTCCTCCATTCCCTTCTCAAAGAAGATAGTAAGGTTGGTCCGAGCGACGACATGGCGGCCTGACCTTCTCGCTTCCCCTATGAGGAATCTGAAGTGAGGGTTTAATTCAGGCGCCCCGCCGGTGAGATCGATCGTCTTGATTCGATGATCTCTGGAAATCCGGAGGACGGCTTCGATGGTCTCCTTGCCCATGAGTTCGGTCCTCAGGGGGCTTGCATTGACGTGGCAATGCCTGCAAGACATGTTGCATCGGTAACCGAGATTAACCTGGAGGATCTTTACGCTCTCAGCCTTAAGCGGCTCCGACTGTGCCTCGCAGATTCTTTCCTCGATTTTGGTCATCGCATCCCGATCAGAGCGATATCTTCTCAGCCGCATTGTGCGCCTGAATCCCGTGGATAAGGGATGCGCCACCCCTGATGGCAGAGGCCACGTGCACCGCCTCGGTAATATGTTCTAGGGTCATGCCTTCACCGAGACACGCCTGCGTGTAGGCGTCGATGCAATAGGGACATTGGATCGCATGGGCAACACCCAGCCCGACAAGGGACTTCTCCCTCTTTGTAAGCAAACCCGGCTCGAGGGCGGAATTGTACCAATCCATAAACTTCTTGAAGAGGTCTGGACTGTGCCTGCCGATTTCACCAAACCTTCCGAGGTCCTTATCGTTGTAATAGTCGCCCATGCCTTGCCTCCTTTGTCTCGTTTCGGGCGAAGAGAAAACCCGAGAAGAGATCCCGTCCGATTTATAAGTAATAGTTTATCAAGTTATGAAGAGAAAGCCAAAGTCGTCTCTTCGGGAGCACCGCAATTCCTGTGGCCGGACCGAGAGTGGAACAGGTCAAAGAGCTCGAGAGACGTTCTCCGAGCACGCGATGAGGATGCCAGGTAAGAAACTAGATGTGCGCCTTCAGGTATTCGAGAAAGATTCTGTAGGCCAGGGGAAGGGCCCTCCTCTTGTGCGTCACCGCGTAGAAGTTCCGTTTCATCTGAACGCCCGTGACTTTAATCTTCTTCAGGGTCTTGTGCTTTAGCTCATCCGCAACTGAGAGTTCAGAAAGTACCGAGACCCCGAGGCCGGCTTTCACCGCCTGTTTTACCGCATCAGTCGAGCCGAAAATCCCCGCGACTTTCGTGGAATCGAGCACAAATCCTCTCGATTCGAGAATCCTCTCCATCTCCCGACGCGTGCCCGAACCCTCCTCCCGCAAAACCATCGGGACATTGGTCAACTCCTTGAGAGAGACTTCATTCTTCCTGAGTAATGCAGGCGACGATACAACGATCAATTCTTCCTCCTTAACCGGCATGAAGGTCAGCTGCCCGCTGCTCAGTTTCGCCCCGACGATTCCGACGAGAAGTTCGTGCCGTAAAATCTTCTCCACGATCCCTCTTGAGTCGGATTCGACTATCTGAAAGGAGACCGAAGGATAGCTCTTCTTGAAATCCGAGATGATCAGGGGTATCACGTATGTTCCCGGTATCGTGCTGGCGCCGATAAGAAGTTCGCCGGTCACCTCTTTCTTAAAACGGCTGAAGGTCTCTTTCAGTGTGTTGATTCTTTCGAGAATCTCGACGGCATGACTGTGGAGGATTTCCGCCTCTTTCGTCGGGATGATGGTCCTGCCCAGCCGATCAAACAATCTCGCGCCCAACTCCTCTTCGAGTGCCCGTATATGGTCACTGACGGTCGGCTGGGTGAGGTTGAGTTCCCCCGACGCCCTTGAAAAGCTCCTATTCATGAAGACCGATACGAAGACTTTCAGATGGTGGATGTCCATAAAGAGGTCTTCATTATACCATAACGAGTACGGCAGGCCCTCGGGGCCTTAGTATTTAGTATGAATCAATCACTGTTTCCCCTTTTTTCTGGTAAAATATTAGTCGTGAAGTTATTGATGCATATCTGCTGTTCAAACTGTAGTCTCTATCCATTGAGAAGCCTCCTCAAGAAGGGAATCGATGTGAAGGGCTTTTGGTTTAATCCGAATGTCCATCCTCTTCCGGAGTATCAGGAGAGACTGGCCTCTCTCCGGACTCTCGAAAGGATCTGGGGCCTGGACATAGAGTATCGAGACCATTACGGGTTGGATGATTTTCTCAGGGAGATCGGTGATCCGGAGAAAAACCGCTGCATCCGCTGTTATGCGATGCGGCTTGAAGAGACCGCCAGGACGGCAAGAAAGATGGGCCTCCACGGATTTACGACTTCCCTCCTTGTCAGCCCTTATCAGCAGTTCGGAGCGATCGTGGACGCGGGAAGAGAGCTGGAGAGAAGGTATTCCATCCCCTTCTATATCGAGGATTTCAGGGTCGGGTATCGGGATAGCATCCCCCTCTCGCGGGAACTAGGGCTCTACAGACAGAGGTATTGCGGCTGCATCTTTTCAGAGAAGGAGAGAAAGGCGGCGAAGGTGCGTGGATAACGGTGTCCAGCATTTCGGCAAGATTCTCATCATAGCGGGCATCGTGATCACCGCGATAGGGGGATTGATGCTCTTATCTGGCAGGATTCCCTGGCTCGGCAGGCTCCCCGGCGATGTTGTCATCGAGAGAAAAAACTTCACCTTCTATTTTCCCGTCGTGACGAGTATCCTCCTGAGTATTCTCATTACCTTTTTCCTCTGGCTTTTCGGAAGACGATAGAGAGGATATGCTACAATATTAAAATATCTTACGGAGACCAGGCAGATGATAAGACTATTGCGCAAGTATGCATGTGAGGGCCGCTCCGGTCTTCTTTCCGGTGCGTCTCTATTGAAGATGTCGCCGGAGTCGTGGAGGACGGCTCTTCAAAAGGTGTATCGGAAGAAAACGACGTGTCTCGCTGTTTCTCTCTGCATCTTTTTTTCGCTCTGCCTCTTTCCTTCCGGAAGTCATGCCGTTATTTCGTCGCAGAAGATAAAGGTGCTCATCCTTGATGACAGTCATACCGTGATTCCGGACAAGGACGAAAAAATGACGAGCCTCGGGAACATGAAGGGAGACCTTCTCGTCAACGGGACGCGTTACACGGGAAATATCGAGGTCTGGAAAGGCGATAAGGGTCTCTACCTCATCAATGAACTCTCCCTCGAGGATTATGTCGAAAGTGTCGTTGCCTCCGAGGTCGGCACGAACTGGGAGATCGAGGCGCTCAAGGCCCAGGCCGTCATAGCGCGTACGTATGCCGTATACAGGATGGGAATGAACGAGAGTGCAAGATTTCATCTCACCTCCTCCGTTTTACATCAGGTGTACAAGGGCAATAATGCTCAGGTGCAGATCAGCTATGCGGTAAAGGAGACGGGAGGAGAGATTCTCACTTACAACGGGAAGCCGATAGAGGCGCTTTATCATTCCACTTCGAGCGGCATGACGGAGGACGCTGAAGAGGTCTTCGGAAAGAGTTATCCCTATTTGAAGCCCGTTGAAACCTTCTGTGAGCAGTCGCCCTACTGGGTCTGGGAGAGGAAGATTCCCCTGGCAGAGGTCGAGAAAGCGCTCAATAGTAGAGGAGTGAAGGCCATAACGATAAATTCCCGTACCGTGACCGGGAGGGTGAAGGACCTCACTGTTGAGTCCGAGGAAGGTAAGAGGATTATCAAGGCGACCGAGTTCAGAAAGCTTCTCGGCTGGTCCAGGCTTCCGAGCACGAGTTTTAAACTCGCCATGAACGGAGATTCCGTCACCTTCGAGGGCAGCGGGTACGGACATGGTGTAGGTCTCTGCCAATGGAGCGCCCTCCAGATGGCAAAGGACGGCAAGACGTACCGGGAGATACTGTCCTATTTCTATCCCGGCACAGAGATCCGCCTCTATGAAGGCGACTGAATTTGACTTCCACCTGCCCGAGTCGTTTATAGCCCTCACTCCCGTTACCCCGCGTGATGCCTGCAGGTTGTTGGTCCTCGAGAGGGAAAACGGAGCTATTTCGCACCGAATTTTCCGCGATCTCCCTGAATTTCTTTCTGCCGGAGACCTCCTCCTCCTGAACAATACGAAGGTATTTCCGGCGCGACTCTTCGGAACGAAGGAGACCGGCGGCAAGATAGAGATCCTCCTCGTGAAGGAACGGGAACCCGATGTCTGGGAGGTCCTGTCGAGGGGGAAATATACCGGCAGCGTACGTGTTTCAGATGAACTTTCCGGAGAGATGTATGAAGGGTATATCCTGCGACTCACCGCGGTCGGGAGCAGCTCTTCCGCGGATGCCATCGGGAAGGCCGGGCTGATGCCTCTCCCTCCGTATATCAAGAGAATGCCTTCAGAGGCTGACAGAGAATGGTATCAGACAATTTATGCTGAACATACAGGATCGATAGCTTCGCCGACCGCCGGCCTCCACTTCACGGAGGACTTGATCGGGGAAATCGGCAAGAAAGGCGTCATCATCCGATCTCTGACGCTCCATGTCGGTCCCGGCACCTTTAAACCGATGCGTACGGAAAACATAGAAGAGCACGCGATGGACGGTGAGTACTTCGAGATCGAGAGCGGCCTTGTCGAGATTGTAAAGCGAGTAAAGAGGGCGGGGAGGAGAGTTTTCACGGTCGGGACAACGACAACGAGGGCCATAGAGGGTTATATCAGCGGTCGGTGGTCGGCTGACCATTTCTGTGAGTCAACCCGTTCTTTCCGTTTCTCCGGCCGGGAGGGACGGGAAAAGGCCGAAGGGGTACGGGGAGGCGACTCATCGCCTGTGAAAGGTCACA
>DASPUT010000037.1 GCA_035622735.1 Thermodesulfovibrionales bacterium
CTCGTCCAGAATCCGGCACTCTCGGAGGCCAATCTCTCCTTGAGCGGTCTCCACCACCACTCGTTTTTCTTGTACCAGTCGACGGTCTTCTCCAATCCCGAGTCGATGCCTACGGACGGCCTCCAGCCGAGCTCACGCTCTATCTTTCCGTTGTCAAGGGCATAGCGGTAGTCATGCCCCGGCCTGTCTTTGACGAAGGTGATGAAGGACTCGTCCTTACCCAGGATCGCGAGAACGTTCTTCACGATCTCGATGTTTTTCCTTTCGGCATTCCCTCCGACGTTATAGACCTCACCGGTCCTCCCGCGATGGATGATCAGATCAATCGCCCTGCAGTTGTCTTCGACGAAGAGCCAGTCCCTCACGTTTTTTCCATCGCCGTAAACGGGGACCGGCTTTTCATCCATGAGGTTCGTGATCATGAGGGGCATCAGCTTTTCGGGGAACTGGAACGGGCCGTAATTATTGGAAGGCCTCACGATGATCGCGGGGAAATCGTACGTCTCATGGTATGCCCTGACGATCAAATCCCCGGACGCCTTCGAAGCGGCATAGGGCGAATTCGGCAGGAGGGGCGTCGTCTCGGTAAACTTGCCTTCCTCTCCGAGGGCGCCGTATACCTCGTCTGTCGAGATATGGACGAATCTCTTTATGCAGACCCTTTTTGCCGCTTCCAGGACCAGGGATGTACCTATCACATTCGTGATGAGGAAGGGCTGGGCATCGAGAATAGACCGGTCGACATGGCTCTCTGCCGCGAAGTGCACTACGCAGTCGACCCCGGCCATGACCTCCTTGAGAAGAGAGGAATCTTCGATCCTCCCTTTCACGAACGTGTAACGGCCGTCATCCTTTATGCCTTTCAGGTTTTCGAGGTTTCCCGCGTAGGTGAGCGCGTCGAGGTTGATGATCCGGTAATCGGGATATGAACCGAGCATATGCCTGATAAAATTCGAGCCGATGAAACCGCAGCCGCCGGTAACGAGGATCTTCATCAAGCGACCCTGAAGGGGCTCGCGGAGTCGTTTTCGTATCTCATCTCGTCCACGGGTTCTTTCTTCCCCTTGCCGGCGTATAACCTGTCGGGGAAATTAAGGACCATTCCGCCCGTATCCCCTGAATTCCGGTACGCATGGACAACGCCTGGCGGAACCGTCACGATGAGCCCGTCAGCGTTCTCGATGACCATCCTGTTCCAGTAGGTCGGTGAATCCTTCCTGTTGTCCCAGAGATAGAGGGTGAACCTGCCGAGGAAGCAGAAGTAGTCCGTCTGCTCCCTATGCTCGTGGGGGCCCCTCGTAACCCCCGGAAAGGTCAAAGAGACATAGCCCATCTCGGGCCTGTAGTCACCGAGTTCGTCTGTCCGAAACGTCTCGGCGAGCCAGCCCCTGCTGTCGTGATGCTGTTTGAATTCTCTCACGAGGACACCGGATATTTCTCCGTCAGGAAAGACTTCAGCACCCTTCATCTCTTTGTCCTCTCCTTGCAAAATTGTTGTATTATAGCAAAAACCGTGATGAAAGTATGGCGCGGAACGACAAGGAAAGTACCCATGCTGCGCGCTCATCGCATATATACGCAACGGAATGTTGACAGGGGTGAGAAATGAAGACTGTTCTGGTGACAGGCTCTGCGGGGTTCATCGGATGGATGGTCTCGAAGAAACTCCTCGAAAGAGGAGACGCTGTTCTAGGTTTGGACAACATGAACGACTATTACGACCCGAGGCTGAAGGAATGGCGCCTCGGGATTCTCACGAAGCATGAAAATTTCAGATTCTTGAATCTCGATATCGCCGACTATGAAAGGCTCAGGGCAGTTCTCGAACCGGATCACGTCACGGGGCTTTTAGGCGGACGGGTTGACGCGGTGATAAACCTCGCCGCGAGAGCGGGCGTAAGGGCATCTCTCGAAAACCCCTGGATCTACCTCGATACGAATGTGAAGGGTACCATGAATCTCCTCGAATGCTGCAGGGAGTTCGGGATCGGGAAGTTCGTCCTCGCCTCGACATCGAGTCTCTACGGTCTCAATGAGATCCCCTTCAGAGAGTCCGATCGCACGGACGCTCCCCTTGCACCCTATGCGGCCACGAAGAAGGCGGCTGAGTCGCTCTGTTACAGTTACCATTACCTTTACGGCATCGATATGAGCATTCCGAGGTACTTCACGGTCTACGGTCCCGCCGGGAGACCTGACATGAGCTATTTCAGGTTCATCCTCGACATCGACAGGGGCAGACCGATACCCGTCTACGGAGACGGGAAGCAGAAGAGGGACTTCACCTATATCGATGATATCGCCGAGGGGACCCTGAAGTGCCTTCAGCCGTTCGGGTACGAGATATTCAACCTCGGCAACGATGCCCCTCTTGAGCTCATGGAAGTAATTCGCATCATCGAGGAAAATCTCGGCAAGAAGGCGAAGATCGAAT
Source organism: Thermodesulfovibrionales bacterium (assembly GCA_035622735.1). NCBI lineage: Bacteria > Pseudomonadati > Nitrospirota > Thermodesulfovibrionia > Thermodesulfovibrionales > Thermodesulfovibrionales bacterium. The sequence continues at coordinate 2,435 of DASPUT010000037.1, forward strand.
GGCTCGAACGGCATCCCGCCGATGTCCGCGCCACGTGGGCGGACATAGAAAAGGCAAAGACCGTCCTGAAATGGCTCTCCTCGGTGAAGATAGAAGACGGCATCAGGGAGACGGTCCGGTGGTACAGAGAGAACAGGGAGTTTCTCCTGACGATGCGATTATAACGATTCCGCGCAGGGGGCCGGATATTACAGGGATAGCCGGCGAACCCTATTTGATGTAATAACCTGAGACCCTCCACGTGCCGTCTTTCTCCAACGCAGGGGTGATCGTTTCTACCGCTGACTTCTTATTCTGAAAGGACGTCTCGTATTGGATAACGACATATTCTCCATCGGGAGCTCCGGGAAGAGACGTGGTATGCTGTTCCGACTTGAGCTTCCTCCGGATAACCCTGCCGAGGGGCTTCCTCCCCGTTTCCAATGACGTCAGCCAGCGGTCTTTTTTTACAGCTGCCTTGAAATACTGCGATGCCTCATCCCAGCTTTCTGCATACCTTCCATCATCGACTAATGCTATCCACTTCAGGGCAGCTGATTGAGGGGCTTCCTCTGCAGACGATCCGGCGTTCACTGAAAGGGCCGGTACGAAAAGAACGAAGAGAAAAAAACTCACCACGACAAACGAAAAGGTCTTCATTTCTGCCTCCTCAGAACGGAATGGATTACCGTATCACATGCTTTCATTTCCAAACAGCTTCCAACGCGGACAGCCGGATCGCACCTTCACGAACCATGGTTATCCTTTCTCCGGATGCATCGAGTATGGTCGAGGGTGATCCGCCGGGTGCTCGGCCCCCGTCAACGAGAAAATCCGGGCCACGGGAGAAATATTTTATCACGGTCTCGATATCCTCTGACGGGGGCATGCCTGAAAGGTTGGCACTCGTTGCGGTGATCGGGAAGCCCGCCTTTTTCGCGAGGCTGAGGGCGAACGATTCCCCCGGTATTCTCACCGCTATCTTTCCCGTATCCGCGGTGAGGTAGTCGGATAGACCTACCCGGGCAGGGAGGAGAAGCGTCAGGGGGCCGGGCCAGAACCTGTCCATGAGCAGACTTGCCGAACCCGGCATGTCCCTCAGCCACGTCTCGGAAACGATTAAGGGGAGCGATTCCTTCTGTCCGATGAGGAGAGGCATCGCCTTTCCCCTCGGTCTTCTCTTCAGGGCGTAGAGCCTCCTAAGGGATTCGTGGAGATCGAACCTCACCCCGAGGCCGTAGAACGTCTCTGTGGGATAGGCTATGATGCCGCCGCGGCAGAGAACGACGAGGGCCGCGTTTATGGCGGTATCGATATTCTCTCTTCCGAGTTTGACGGAGATCACGACAGTCTTATTTGGAAAAAGCTGGTATGAACGAGTCCGCGCCGCCGTATCTCGCTTTTGAACCGCAGGGGCGA
>DASPUT010000038.1 GCA_035622735.1 Thermodesulfovibrionales bacterium
AGCCGGATCAATCGCTGTTGACAAGCCGTTTCAGCGATGGTAGATTGCAATGAGAAAAGGCAAGAGTCGCTATCTGCGGTTCGCCGGGTCCGCCTCTTCTTCCACCATGATTTCCCCTTTACGGATCGGACGCCGGCGATAGCGTCTGCAGACTCGGAAGTAATGGGGAAGAAGACGAATCGCCCCGATCGTAACGGCAAAGAAGATGAAGAGAAGCGACACCTTAAAAAAGATAGCGGTCGTCGCGGTTATCGCCGGACTCGTAGTGGCCTTCGAGGTCCTCGGCCTCGGGCGGTATCTCTCCCTCTCGTACGTGAAGGAGTCTCAGGAGAGGTTCGCCGCCCTTTACGCGGAACACCGGCTCATTGTGATCGCCGCTTACGCGGGAATCTATATCCTCGTGACGTCGTTGTCCCTGCCCGGAGCCGCGATCATGACCCTCGCGGGCGGCGCGCTCTTCGGTTTGTGGATAGGGACGCTCATCGTCTCCTTCGCGAGCACGGCGGGCGCCACCCTCGCATGCGCGGTCTCGAGGTTCATCCTGCGCGACTGGGTCCGGCGCAGGTTCGGCGACAGACTGAAGACGGTGAATGAGGGAATCGAGAGAGAGGGTCCGTTCTATCTCTTCACGCTCCGTCTCATCCCTGTCTTTCCCTTCTGGCTCATTAACCTCGTCATGGGGCTCACCGGGATTCCGCTTCGAACTTTCGCCTGGGTCTCGCAGGTCGGGATGCTGGCCGGGACGATCGTCTATGTCAATGCAGGGACGGAGCTCGCGAAGGTTCACGGACTTTCGGGGATACTCTCTCCGGGGCTGATCCTGTCCTTCGCGCTTCTCGGCCTTTTCCCGATCGCGGCAAAGAAGGTCCTGTCTTTTTACAAAGCGAAGAGGACGGGCAGCGGCAGGAAATAACTTCTCGCATCAAGGAGGACAGCGTGGCTAAGTTCGATTTCGACATAGGCATTCTCGGAGGCGGCTCAGGTGGGCTCACCGTCGCTGCAGGAGCGGCACAGCTCGGTGCAAAAACGCTCCTCATCGATAAGGACGGCAGACTCGGCGGAGACTGTCTCCACTACGGATGCGTTCCGAGCAAGACGCTCATCATGACCTCCCGGGTCCGCCGCATGATGAAGAGGGCGGAGCATTTCGGTCTTCCGGAGGCGGAGCTTCCGCCTGTGGACTTCAGGGTTGTGGCTGAGAGGATCCGGCATGTCATCGGCATCATCCAGAGGCATGATTCCGAGGAGCGGTTCTGCGGGCTCGGGGTCAAAGTGGAATTCGGGGAACCGGCCTTTCTCGATGAGCATTCCCTTCGCGTGAGCGGAAAGGGCTATTCCGCGAAGAGCTGGGTCATCGCGACCGGTTCTTCCCCCTCTATCCCGCAGATCAAGGGACTCGACAGAACCCCCTTCATCACGAACAAACAGATCTTCTCTCTCGAGAGGCTCCCCAAATCGATGATCATCTTCGGAGGAGGCCCGATCGGCATCGAGATGGCACAGGCATTTACCCGCCTCGGAACAGCGGTGACGGTGGTTCAGCGTCCGGACCGGATCCTTCCCCGGGAGGATAAGGATATGTCGGACCTCGTGATGGATGTCTTACGCGGTGAAGGCGTCACCTTTTATCTCAATGCCTCGATCGAAGGCACAGGGGATTCGGGCACTGAACGGCAGGTCGTCATCAAAACCGCCGAAGGGGCTGCGGTCACCCTCAGGGCAGAAACGATCCTCGTTGCAGCGGGGCGTGACCCAAACGTCTCGGGGCTCGGACTCGAACATATCGGTGTCGATTTGGATAGAAAAGGCATCAAGGTGGACGACCGCATGAGGACGAACCACCGGCATATCTACGCGGTCGGCGACGTGAACGGCAGGTACCTCTTCACCCATGTCGCCGGGTACGAAGGGTCGATCGCGGTGAGCAATGCCGTCTTCCATCTGCCGAGGAAGGCGGATTTCACGAACCTTCCCTGGTGCACCTATACCGATCCGGAACTGGCGAACATCGGCATGAACGAGGCGATGGCGAAGGCAGCCGGGATAGACTACTCCGTCTGGACCGAGGAGTTCAGGGGGAACGACCGCAGCCTTGCGGAGGGCGAGGATGTCGGCAAGATCAAGATGCTCCTCGACGAAAGGGAGAGGCCGATAGGCGTTCAGATCTTCGGTCCCCACGCCGGGGAACTGGTGAGCGAATGGGTGGCGGTGATGAACGGGAAGGTCAGGTTTTCTACCCTCGTCTCGGCGATGCATCCCTATCCGACCCTCGGCGAGATCAATAAGAAGGTGGCCGGCAATTTCCTCGCCACGAAGCTCTTCTCCGATAAGGTGAAGAAGGGACTGAAGTTCTTCTTTCATCTGAGGGGAAGGGCTTGCTGACAACGCCTCTGCCGAACGTCAGCCGCTCTTTCTCACGGGACGCCCTGCCTCTGCATCTATCACGGAGACTATCCCTCCCGTTTTCCTAATATTCCGCATCCACCTCCCAATTCACAACGGATCCCTTCGCTGTCGCCTTGCCGGTATAACTGCCGGTGCCTTTCGCGTCTTTAAACTTTCCCGTTCCTCCGGTGATCTGCAGCTTCCCTTCGGAAGAGACCTCCCAATCTTGGCCATCCTTATCCATCTTGTTGGCGCCTTCAAACCGTATGTACGTTTCATCGCCATTCTTGTGGGTAATCGTGAGATACCCTTTGTGCGCTCCGCTCCCGGCAAGCCGGTCCGCCTGTTCAATCATCAAGACGTCGAGATCGTTCCAGTCCGCGTCTGAACTTGTTAACTTCTCCTCGCGAACGGTTTGCACAATCATATGCCTGGGGTCATCACCGGGATAGGAAACAGTTTGAGAAATGAGCCGTTTCGTCTTCGAGACTCCCGAAATCTTCTTCTTCTCTGCGGCCTGAACGGAGAGGCTTGTGAGGGCGACTGCGAGAGCGAAGAGCGTCACCGCTACCCCCGCCTTCGATAAAAAGTCTTTCATGGCATTCCTCCTTATGACGTTCCTCCACCAAGAAGTGGATGATGTTATCTATCCTCTTTCGATACCTTTCTCATAAGAGAACAATTCAGGAAGATTGATTGATAAGCAGGACCGTCTGTCTCTGTCCGGGGATCTCGATCTTCTTCTCCTGGAACCTCTCGAGCAGGGACCGGTAAAGTTCTGCCTTCACCACGGGGAAATCATCGACCCCGACCCAGGGCTTGATCGAGAGGGTGATGAATGAATCGCCGAGTGAGGCTATGCCCACGAGAGGGGCCGGTTCCTTGAGCACGCGGGCGTCCTGCCGCAGGACCTCATCGATTACGGTGCCGGCAAGAATAAGGTCTGTGCCGTAGGCCACTCCTACGGAGAGGTCGAGCTGCCGGATCCTGCCGTAATTGTGAAGTATCTCTCCCACGATCTTCCGGTTCGGCACGAAGACGCGGGAGTTGTCCGCGTGAAGCAGGGTGGTTGAGAAGAGCGCGATATCCGTCACCTGTCCGTATACCCCGAGCAGTTCGATGTACTCGCCGATCGTGAAGGGTTTCGTGAAGATGATCGTCAGCCCGGCGACGAGATTGCCGAGCATCCCCTGCATCGCGAGGCTCGCTCCGACACCGACGACGCCGATCCCGGCTATGAGCGGTGTGATCTGAATCCCCATCTGGCCGAGCGCCATGACCCCGATGAAGGCGATGATGAGGAGTTTCACGGCCCTTACGATGAGGTTGCTGACCGGCTCGTCAAAGGCCTTCTTCCTCAGCCACCGCTTCATGATATTGCCGACCCACCGGGCGATAATCAGGCCGACGCCCATGAGGACGATGGCGGTGAGGATCTGGCTGCCGTGCTCCACAAGATAGAGGGTTATCTTGTCGGCAACGTCGGGTGATTTCAGGCCTGATGCGGTTTCGTTCGCCATGCTTCCCCTCTCGAAAAAAGGATAGCACGGGGGGACTGAATTTACAACAGGAAAAGAGCCGGGCCTTTACCGCGGTCCAGAAGCCTTCCGCGATGCCGCATGGGGTCTCATGAGTCCGCGGGACGATTCCGTGATCGGAGCAGGACGGCGCGACTCCTCCGTATATCCAACTCACGGAGAACTTCAAATCCGGCACTCTGCGCAATCGAAACGGTCTTCTCAAAATCCGGACCGGACACGTGTCCCCTCGGCTCCGCCAATAACAACGGTTTGGACGGCCTCATCGTCGCGTGCACTTCGGAAAAGAGCCTCCTCTTGTCGGGCACCTCATGAACAAGGGCGAAGAGCAGCGCGAAATCGATGGTGCCGGCGAGGTCATCCACGCCGAGAGAGTCATGACCGCATACCCGCGCGTCGATCCTTCCGTTCAAGCCAGCCTTCTTCGCCCTCCGCATGAGGCCCCTTATCATCTTCTCCTGTAAATCGACGCAGAAGACTCTGCCTGTCTCGCCGACGAGGCCGGCGAGAGGCAGAGAAAAAAATCCCATGCCGCAGCCGACATCGAGGACACGCACCCCTTCCCCCACGTAAGGCCTCACGACCGCCTCCGGGTCCTGCAACAGACGTCTCAAGGGGCTCGCCAGGAGATAACCGAGCCACCACGGGCATACCCTGTTGCTCAATCCTCACCTCGCCGCGAAATGTTTCATAACGGCATTATAGCAAATCTGAGAGCGCCCCTCCGGATCGAAAGGGCTTCGCTCTTTCCGCCGTGCTATAATTACGACGGCATGTCTCTGAGACTCATCATCTTCGACCTCGACGGCACGCTCATAGATTCGAGCGTCGACATCACAAACGCGCTGAATCACAGCCTCGTGCCTTACGGGTTCCAACCCCTGACGGTAGCCGATACGATTACAATGGTCGGCGAGGGGCTGACGAGACTCATCGATAGAATCGTCGGTGAGGGAGACGCGGCTCTCAAGGCGGATGTGCTCCAACGGTTTCTCGGGTACTACGAAGACCATATCCTCGACAACACGAGGGAATACCCGGGGGTGAAGGAGACGCTCGAAAGGCTCCATGCCGCGAACTATAGAAAGGCGGTCATATCGAACAAGCGTGAATCCCTCTCGAGGATGGTCCTGAGCGGCCTCGGACTCTTGCCCTTTTTCGAGATGATCGTCGGCAGCGATACGACTCCGGAAAGGAAACCATCGCCGGTGCCTGTCCTGAGGGTGCTCGCGGACCTGCGGGTCCGGCCGCAGGACGCCCTTATCGTGGGAGACAGCAATTACGACGTCGACGCGGGGAAGGCTGCCGGCATCGCCACGGTGGCGGTCACCTATGGCTACAGACCGAGGGAGGCGATCGCTCATGCCGACTACCTCATCGACAGGATGGTCGACTTGATCCCCCTCGTCGAGAAGATAGACGATTCCGGCAGGTCCCTGTCCGGGGAAAGTTTCTCATGAGGCGTGGCCGGGCAGGATCTGCCGTGGACGACAGGGAAGGTGTCACGCTCGACACGATACGGGACCTGAAATTGTACCAGCCGAAGAGCGGCTACCGGTTCTCTGTGGACGCGCTCCTCCTCTATTCCTTCGTAGGCCTCCCGGTCGTGAAAAGGATTGCCGACCTCGGAGCGGGGTCGGGCATCATAGGGATGCTCCTCGCGAAAAAGTATCCGGGCTCGCGGGTGGACCTCCTCGAACTCCAGGACACCATGGTGACGCTCGCCGAGAAAAATGTGAGCGAAAACAACCTGGAGGGGAGGGTCAGCGTTGTCGGATGCGACATAAGGGACCTGAACGAGAGTCAGACCGACCGGACCCTAACGGGAGGAGCGTACGACATCGTGGTTTCGAACCCTCCATTCAGGAGGGCGAAGACGGGCCTCATAAGCCCTGAAGAGGAAAAGGCGGTCGCGAGGCATGAGATAAAACTGAGACTCCCCGAACTCATTCGCGGAGCGAGGTATCTCTTGCGGTCGAGGGGAAGGCTCTTTCTCGTATACCACCCGGAGCGGCTCACGGAGCTCATCCTCGCGCTGAAAGAGCGGGGCATGGAAGTCAAAAGGCTGAGGTTCGTGCATTCCTCTGCCGGGTCGGAAGCGAAGATGGTTTTGGTCGAGGCGGTCAAGGAAGGGAGGGAGGGGCTAAAGGTCGAAAAACCGCTCTGTCTTTACGATGCGGATGGCGCGTACAGTAAAGAGGTGAGGGAACTGTGCCGCGGCACCTCTGAGAAGATTCCCTGAAGACCGCATCGCACGACCGCCCCTCTCTTGTCCGTTCCGCAAGACCCTGTCTCTATTGTGCAGGCAACTTCTTATAGGTATAATATTTATCGGGAAGCGCCATGATACGAAATACCTTCAGCATGCTGAACGGCATCGGTGAAAAGCTCGAGAGGAGACTGTGGAAAGGCGGCATCCTCACGTGGGCCGACTTCCTTGAGGCCGGGGATATCAGCTGTCTCGGCCCCGAGAAAAAGGGCTTTCATGACTGCTCCCTTTCCCTTGCCGCGAAGAGACTCGAAGAGAGAGACGCAGCCTTCTTCGCGAAGACCGTGAAGAGACGGGAGCACTGGAGGCTCTTCGAGATCTTCAGGACAGAGACGGTCTTCCTCGACATAGAGACGAACGGTTATCAGCCCGGCAGCGGAGGGTACGTCACGGTCGTCGGCCTCTATGACGGTTTTGAATGGAGATCCCTCGTCGCCGGTGAGAATCTCACGGTCGAAAACCTCAACAGGGAGCTCTCAGGGTATAAATGCCTCGTCACCTATTACGGGGCCTCCTTCGATATCCCTTTTCTCCTGAGGGCCTTTCCCGGCGCGAGGTTCGACATGCCCCATTTTGACCTCTGTTACGGAGCTAAGAGACTCGGGTTCAGCGGAGGGCTGAAGAGACTCGAGGCATCGCTCGGCATCGAACGCGACGACGAGGTAAAGGGCATGGGCGGATACGATGCGGTACGGTTGTGGGAGATGGCGAGGCGAGGGAGCGACGAGGCGAGACGGCTTCTCCTCCTTTACAACCGGGAGGATACGGTCAATCTTTTCAAGATCGCCGATATACTCTATCGGAGACTGAAACAGTCGACGGGAATAGAGGGGTACCTGTCCTGTGCCGTTACTTAAGGATTTTCTCTCCTACCTCTCCGTTGAGAAGGGCCTGGCGAAAAATACGGTCGACTCCTACGGAAGGGACCTCACGTCGTTCTCCGGATTCCTCTCGTCGCGGGGGCTGGAACTGGACGGTTTCTCGCGTGCCGACATCATCGACTTCCTCGATGAGCTGAGGGCGAAACCGTATTCGGCCGCGAGCATCTGCAGGTTCCTCTCGTCGCTGAAGGGCCTCTGTAAGTTCCTTCTCATCGAGAAGATCATCGACGAAGACCCTTCAGAGAATCTCCAGTCGCCGAAGAAGTGGGAGAGGCTGCCGAAGGCGTTGAGCCTCGACGAGATAAAGGACGTGCTCACCGCCTCGCTGAAGTCGGGCGGCGGGGAAAAGGAATCGGTCCGGGCGGCATTGGCGGCCAGGAACTCCGCGATGCTCGAACTCCTCTATGCCTCCGGCCTCCGGGTGAGCGAGTT
>DASPUT010000039.1 GCA_035622735.1 Thermodesulfovibrionales bacterium
GCACCGAGTCTCGGTGCCATGAGAAACGGCCAGGCAAATCTCATCTTTGCCGCATTCACTGCTCATGCGGCAGCATGTCTCGGACGATCCGCATGGGGGACCGCATCGCTCTGTCTTCTTTGCGCACTGATGATCAAGCCCCTCGGCTTGGTGATGGTGCTCCTGGCAGCGCTCGTTTACCGACCTTTACTATGGCGGCTTATTCCGGGCGTGCTCATCTTCCTTTCCTTCCCCTTTCTTTTTGCCGGAACGCCCTATGTGCTGTCTCAGTATCTGCAATCCGTCGAACGTCTCTTTTCCTCCTCCCTTGTCACCGAACATCGTTTCGCCGACCTGAACGGACTTTTGCAGACCATAGGAGTTGACCTTAGGGGAGGTTTCTCACAGTTCGTGAGGATCATGGCCGGTCTTGTAACGGCGATACTATGGCTCATCGGGGCAAAGCGGATTTGCGAACCCCGGCAGCAGGCCTGTCTTCTTTTGGGACTCGCCACCACGTATCTGATGCTTTTTAACCCGATGACGGAGGGGAACAGTTACGTAATCGTGGCGCCGGTGCTGGCGGTCTATGCCGTTCGCTTTCTCCTGGTGGAAGGGCGTCCAATCCTTGGATGGGGATTGGCATTCCTGTGTTTCTCTATCGGTGTGCTCCCTGAAATAGTCCGGGGAGTGGACAGAAATTTCGGATTGTGGTGGCCGCCTGTCATGATGTTGATGTTTGGCGCTTTCCTGACTCACATGGTTTTTTCGGGAGAACCAAAAGCAGAAAGGCCTGCGAGTCTTTCTACGGATAGTGGTGGCCGAACGCAATGCATCGACTAGGGGACTGCGTTGCGACGCGTTCTGAGCCGCACGATGGTTATGAGGTCTTCATTCGGATTCTTCCAACGAACCCCGTTGTGGTATGCACTGCATGAGTAAGGGTCTTGCCATCGACCTCTTTTCCTGGGGGAATCCTTTATGAACAGCCCTCTTCTCCGCGGCTCATGGAGGGTCATGACGATCATGGGGATTCCCATCAGGATCCATTTTTCGTGGCTGATAATCTTCGGCCTGATCACCTGGTCGTTGTCCGAATTCTATTTCCCGCAGGCCGCGCCCGATCTCCCTACCGCGTCTTACTGGCTTAAGGGAGTCCTCGCGGCGCTGCTCCTCCTCATCTCTGTTGCCCTCCATGAACTCGCCCATTCCTTCGTCTCTCTCCATTACCGGATACCGATAACGGGAATCACGCTTTTCATCTTCGGCGGTGTTTCAGAAATGAAGGGGGAACCGCAGACGCCAAGGGCGGAACTCACGATAGCGATGGCCGGACCGCTTTCGAGTTTCCTTCTCTCGGCGATCTTCTTCCTGCTCTCTGCGGCAACGGAGGGCCAGGGGATGAAGGCCCTCTACGCCTATGTCGCACGGCTCAACCTCATTCTCGGCATATTCAATCTCATCCCCGGTTTTCCGATGGACGGCGGAAGGGTATTGCGGTCTATCATATGGAGAAAGAAGAATGATTTTCTCTATGCGACCCGAAAGGCATCCGGCTTCGGCCAGAAGGTAGCGCTCTTTTTCATCTTCTCCGGGCTGCTTTCTGTCTTCGCCGGTTTTCCCGGCGGGATATGGATGATGCTCATCGGGTGGTTTCTCTTTACCGCGGCGCAGGCAAGCTACCAGCAGGTCAGTCTCCAGGAGGCGCTTGCCGGTGTGAGGGTCAGGGACGTGATGGTAAGAGATATCGTTACGATCAGCCCGTCGACCACCCTAGCCGAGGCGGTGGATCTCTTTTTTCTCCGATACGGTTACGGAGGGTTTCCAGTCTTCGATGACGGAAGACTCCTCGGCATGCTGACCCTGAAAGAGGTGAAGGATGTCCCGAGAGAGGACTGGCAGACGCTGACCGTGGCCGACGTTCTCGTGCCGCACAGTAAGCGGTGGGAGATATCTCCGGAGAGCACGGTTATGCAGGCCCTCGAGATCATGATAGCGGAGGACAGGGGGAGGCTCGTCGTTACAGAAAATGATAGGGTAGCAGGCCTTATCACGAGAAACGGTATCGCACAATACGTGCAGCTCATGAGGAGATGATCCCCTTCTCAATGCGCCGTCCATCTCTCAAGCAAGAACCTTGCGCCCTCTTTGTCGAGGGGCTGGTTTCCTGAACCACACTGCGGGTCCTGCACACACGAGGGACATCCTTCCTCGCACGGGCATTCCCGTATCACCGCCAGTGTAGCTCTGAACCAGTCATCGATCACCTGAAACGCCCTCTTCGTGAGGCCGATGCCGCCTTCGTATCCATCGTAGATGAATATCGCCGGCTTCCGAAAGCGAGGGTAGAGACTGTAGCTGAGACCTCCGATGTCTCCCTTGTCACAGAGCGTGAATAAGGGGATGCATGCGATAGACGCATGCTCCGCTGCGTGGAGGCTTCCCGCAAGGTCATGACCGCGTGATTCCAGGGCCCTCACCGTATCTCCATCTATCTCTATCCAGAGCCCCTCGGAATCGAAGAGATACTCCGGCATCGAGAGTTCATGCCTCGAAAGCCGTGTCCGGTCAAAGATGTTCCTCTTCTCGAATCCGGTGATCCTGTTTGTCATCCTCAGGGTTCCCCAGTGGACGGCGAATCTCAGGAGGTCCTTTGTTTCCTTTTCTTCGATGATCTCCGTTTCTTCCTTCGACAACGCCTGGGTATAGTAAAAGACATCGACTTCAGTACAGACGACCTTCCTTCGTTCAAGGTCGAGATCCCTCACCATAAACTGTCTTCCCCGGTGGAGATAGATCGCGCCCGGGAACGCCTCTCTGAGGACCCTGTACCCGCTCAGTTCACCGATGCTCTTCCCCCGCTCATCGAGGAGAGGGAAGGGCTCGCCGATCGTGCGGATACCGACCTCCCTCTGGGGCATTCTCACACGGGAAAACCAAATGTCTCCCTTCTTTCCCGGATTGAGGAGGCCGTCAGCCACAAGTTCATTGAACAGTGGCCTCAGTCTTTTCACGTCATAAACAGGGTCGTCTTTCCCCAGATACGCCTCCGAGGCAGCACAGGGCAGATGCCTCTTCAGGATGGTGGTGTTGTCGGGGTCGATTACCGCCGCCTCGTGGTTCTTTTCGAAAAAAGAGTCGGGATGACGCATGAAGTACTGATCGAGCGCATCCTGTGTGCCTACCATAAAGATCACAGACTCCTGCCCGTGCCTCCCGACCCTGCCGGCCCGCTGCCAGGTGCTCGATACTGAACCGGGATATCCGACGAGAATACATGCGTCGAGGCCTCCGATGTCGACGCCGAGTTCGAGGGCGCTGGTCGAGACGACACCGAGGAGTTCTCCGGTGAAAAGCCTCTGCTCTATCTCCCTCCGCTCCCTGGGGAGAAAGCCCGCACGATAGGGACTGATCTTTTCGGCAAGCCCGGGTTCCCTGTCGAGAGTCCACCGATAAAGAAGCTCGGTGATCTTCCTCGCCTTCGTAAATACGATCGTCTTCAACCCCGCCTTCAGACACTCGATGAAGAGCCATGTCGCTTCCGTGTACGGGCTGTCGTGAGGGTTCAGGAATATGAAGTGGCGTCCCGCTTGGGGAGCACCGCTTTCGAGGACCGGCCTGAAGGAGATCCCCGTGAGTTCCTCTGACAGATCGAGGGGATTTGCGATGGTGGCCGAACAGGCAATGAACTGAGGGTTGGACCCCCAGTGGTGGCAAATCCTCCGCAATCTCCTGAGCACATGGGCCACATGAGAGCCGAAGACACCTCGGTAGGAATGGATCTCATCGGTCACCACGTATTTGAGGTTCCTGAAAAATTCCTCCCATTTTCGGTGAAAGGGGTTTATCGCGAGGTGGAGCATATCAGGGTTGGTGAATATCACCTTCGGCTTGAGCCTCCTGATCTTTTCCCTCCTGTAGGCCGTTGTGTCACCGTCATAAACCTCGGCAGGCTCGATAATCACGCTTCGCCCCTTTTGGGGCCGGGCATGGAAGGGAAGTTCCGTATGCATCCCGAGGGCATCGAAAAGTTCGTTGAGGTTCTTTACCTGGTCTTGTTCGAGTCCCTTGAGGGGGAAGATATAGAGCGCTCTTGATCCGGGGTCGGCTATGATCGATTCGATGACCGGTATGTTGTAAATGAGGCTTTTCCCGCTCGCCGTCGGCGTCATGACGACAACGTTCTCACCCTGTCTGATCAGATCTATCGCCTCGACCTGATGGCTCCAGAACCGCTCCATTCCCCTGCTTCCGAGGACCGCCCTCAGGTTCTCATCGAGATCCAGCTTCTTGTATCGAGGCGCGACCGAAGAGATATATGTATGTTCGGCGAGCTGGCTTGCGAAGCGCCTCTCCCTTTCGAGGGATTCGAGGAAATCGACGACAGACATGCTCCCATTATACAATGACCTGTTGCTTCACTTCTCCGAAGGTAACGGCCAGCCAGCATCGGCCGGAGATTCGCGGTATACAAACAGCATGTTTCGTTGAAGCTATGTAGACCGGAAGAATCGGCCGGACCGAATGGTCACGACTCCCACCAGAAGGTCATCAGAGGAGCGATACGGAGAAAAGCGGGCGCAACGAACACCGCGATTCTTACCCGATGTGCGCGCTCAGCTAAGGTTCCGCTTCAGCCTTTTCTGCTGATACATCATCCTGTCGGCCTGAGCAATCAACGCATCAACGGAACAGGGGTCTTCCGGGTCATAATAGGATACGCCAAAACTTATCGATAGCCTGTAGCTGCGCTTCCCTGTTGCGTTGTGATTTTCTATGCTCTTTTCGAGACGAGTGATGATCGCTTCGACGCTTTCCCGGGTGGTTCCTATCGGGATGACCGCGAACTCGTCACCGCCGATTCGAGAGACGATGTCTGACTCCCGGCACGTCGCCTTGAGTACGTGGGCAAAATCGACGAGCGCCCGATCCCCCTCTCGATGACCTAAGGTATCATTTGTCTCCTTCAGATGATCCAGGTCGGCGTAGAGCATGAAGAGTCCTTTTTTCTGCCGCCTGGCAATCATGAGAAGCCTTTCCGCGAAGGCGAAGAATCCCCTGCGGTTATGGATGCCGGTGAGTTCATCGGTGATCGACATCGCAAGGAGTCTCTCTTGTTGCTGAACCTTCATAGCCCTCATGAGTATCTCCTTTTCCGTAAAAGGTTTTTTTATAAAATCAGCAGCCCCTGCCTCGAAGGCTTCGTCATAGGTGAAATCTTCGACAAATCCCGTCATGACGATGACTGCGATATCGGGCCTGATGCTCTTGGCCGCCTTCGTGAGTTCGATGCCGTCCATACCGGGCATGACGATATCCGTTACCATAACATCGAAATTTCTCCGGCTCAAAAGCTCGAGAGCAATAACGGCGCTGGGAGCCGTTTCGCAATGGTACCCATGGGACGTGAAGATCTCCCGGATCAGCGACAGGATCGTTTCCTCATTATCAACAACGATAACCGATCTTCTTTCATCCATCTCTTCGTGCCATCTCTTTTTCAAGAATTCATCCATCGATGTTCTAAGATTTTCTGACGGAAAGAAGGGACGCCACTAGGCGGACATAATTATGATCCTTTTCAACTAGTGCTATTCCCATTCCGTCTTCGAGGGATCTTCCTCCGCCGTCAGCCCTCTCGAGAACCCTCGCGACCCTTCCTCTCAATTTTGATACGGAGTCATCAGGGAGGTGAATGGTCATATCGATTATTGTTCCAGCGGCGAAGGTATTCCGGGACCTTATGAAGAGTCC
>DASPUT010000040.1 GCA_035622735.1 Thermodesulfovibrionales bacterium
AAAAAGGCAGACCTCATCGCAATGGGCACACATGGGAGAAAGGGTCTGACGAGGCTGTTCATGGGCAGCGTCACATCCGGTGTCGTTGTGCATTCTCCCTGTGATGTCCTCGTCGTAAAAAAATCATGCGGTGAGTGTACGGGAGTGTATTCATCGATCCTTGTACCCTTTGACGCTTCCGAGTTCAGTAAGAAAGCGCTTGTCAGGGCCTGTCGGTTGGCACAGAGTGATAACGCCGGGATAACCGCACTCTATGTAGTTCCCCGTTATGAGGAGATGATAGGATTTTTCAGGACGGAATCTATAAAGAAGAGTCTGCTGCAGGAGGCGGAAAAGATCCTCGACGCGGCCAGGGAGATCGCTTTAGGAAAGGGAGTATCGCTCAAGACGCAAATACGGGAAGGGCAGACAGATGAAGAGATCATCAAAACGGCCGCCGGTCTGGAAATTGACTTAATTGTACTCGGCACCTATGGATGGAGAGGCATGAATAGGGCAATAATGGGGAGTACCACAGAACGGGTAATCATACATGCCCCCTGCCCTGTCCTTGCGGTCAAATGAGTCGAAAGAAGAGGGGCAGTTCGGACAGGGATATGTCCTCCGTCACCGGGAGAAATACGGAATAGGCGAAACAGCAAATAATCCAGCCTGTTTACTTCATGCAAGGCGTTCAGAATTACCGAAGGCAAAATGATTCATCGCAAATTTCAAAGGCTCATTGAGAGGAAGCTCGCCACCCCTGAGGAACTTGAGGCAGTAAGCAGGGTCTCCGAAGATTCGGGAAGATATCCAGAGGAACTGCTGATGGAAAAAGGGGTTCCCAAGCATGAGATACTCTTGTCTCTATCCGAATATTTCGGCTACCCCTTCGTCGAATACGATGAAAATGTTGTCGCTTCCTATTTCGTGACGAAGCGTCTTGATATGGAACTGCAAAAACGGGCGCTCTGGTTTCCTCTTTCGGTTCAGCCCGACAGAGCTGAGGTCATAGCATATAATCCTGATGATCGCGTGCGGATTGAAGATATTTCTGAGGTCCTCGGCGTTGAACGGATTGACTTTATCCTTGCGCTTCCCACCGATCTCTTACAAATTATTGAAAATAGCTTTGATGTAAATCCGCATTTCCCTCCTGCTGGCGGCAGGACCCCTCTCGCAAAGGTAAGGACATTCCTCGCGGAACGGCGGTCGCTCTTTGCATGTTATCGGACATCACTTGCAAAGGGCCGGACAGGACTCGCTTTCATCAGGACCGGTTTATCATTCATGGCTGTTGCTTTGCTTCTTCTGAGAATCTTCGGGATAGGATATCTGACCATGGGCGAGGGCCTGCTTTTCGCAGCTGGCGTGGTGATGACGACGGACGGGCTGATCTGGTATAAGCCTGTGAGGAAGGTCGGCAAGAAGAAACTCGACTGTACCGCCACAGAGCCCACCGGAGGAACAACGGTTTTAGGGGTTTCGAATCCCGGGGGTGAGTCGCCCTTTGTCAGGACTGGACCTATTGACAGGGCTGATACTCTACGCACCGAGTGGTCAGATCTTTCACCGGTGATGAGGCGCAGGTTCCTGGCGAGTGACAGGACCGATTTGGCCGAAGAGAGAACGAGCCTTGCGTGCCTCAGGACGGTCATGGCCCGTGCGCGCACGGGGTTGGCGTTTGCGCGAACAGGCATAGCATTTGTCGGACTCGGTATTGCGTTACTGAGGCAATTCCCCTCGGGTTTCTGGACACTTTTCGACGCCATGCTCATCCTGATGGGTCTTTTCATGGCGGTGGAGGGGCTTCACTCGTATCTTGCGGGTCGTCGCGCAGGCAACGAGGGCCTTACATTGTTTAAGGGGTCCGCAAACAAGGAGACAATCTGGGATTTTGTTTTCCCTGCCGGTCATAACGAAACCGGTCCTGAAAAGATATCTTCCTCTGCCTTTCTCAGGAGGGCCTGCTCGCCGGGCATCTGGGCGACGACGGGGCTGGCTCTCGAAAGGACGGTGCTTGCGGAGAGGAGAAATGTGATGGCACGGCTCCGGACCGTTATGGCGAGGTCGAGGACGGGCTTGGCTTTCGTACGGACGGGGATGAGCGTGTCAGCCGTAGGAGCCGGGCTCCTCGTTTACTTCGGAACCGGCAGCACCGCCTGGACGGCATTCGATCTGGTTCTTATTCTGTCAGGCCTTGCGCTCATTGCGGACGGAATCTCTTGGTATGTGCCGGGAGAAAGGGTGAGAGGTCAGTTCCCCTACTGCTTCGGAGACATGGAGATCATCGTTCCTGATTATGGCGTGCCCAACTGCGACTGGGGAAAGGCGGTTTTCAGCCATGATAAAAGCTGACACGACAAAAGAGGATGGGGAGACTACCTCGTTGACGGAATTCCGGGGAGACGAGGCAAAGAAGTTTTCCTTCCTCGTGGATCAAGGGTTCATGAGTGTCAAGGAACTCCGCGATGCCGAGGATGCAGCCATGGCACGGGGGATCGGACTTGAAAGGATACTCTTGAGGGAATGTGGCATACCGCGGGCGGTCCTCTTAAAGGCCCTTTCAGAGTATTACCGATGTCCTGGCGTGGCATATGATGAGAGGATGCCCGTGCCACCGGGGCTTTTGTCGGGGCTCGACAGTGACCGGCTTCTGATCAGTCAGTGGTTTCCGATAATAAAGGACGGAGATACGGTTGTTATCGCCTCGAACGATCCTCAAGATCCTGAGGTGAGGGAAGAGGTGAAAAGATTCATCCGGGCAGAGAACTACGAATTCCGCGTTGCCCTTGGAGAGGACGTCCAGTGGTTTATCCAGGACTTCCTCCACGCACGGCCGGGACATCTCATCGGAACGGAGAGAACGGGGCTCGCTTTCTGGCGCAACACCATGGCCCAGTGGAGGACGCGTCTGGCCTGTTATAGGAATGACATGGCAAAAGGAAGAACCGGCCTCGCCTTTCTCCGGTGGGGACTCGGCACTGTCGCGATTGGAGATACGATCTTGCGTACGCGCAGGCTCCCGCTGACGTCCTATCTCTTATGGCTTATGATGGCCGCCGGCCTTGTCATCGCAGGTTACGGATTGCACATGTATCTTAAAATCAGGAAGTCGAGAATGAAGCCACCGGGACCTCATACCCTCGTGGAAGTGACGGCGGCGACGCTTCAATTTCTCGAGAACTATCATTTCATCGAGGGCGCCGGGATGGGTTCTCTATCGAAAAAGACGATGCTCGGACGTCTCGGAGACTTTCTCGCCGATCATTCAACCATTCTCTATCCATCTCCTGCGAGCAGGGAGCGGACCCATCTGGCGAGGGAAAGGAACGTGCTTGCTGCGCAACGAACAGTTGCCGCGTGTTACCGGACGATTTACGCACGGGCCCGGACAGGGCTGGCCTTCATACGCTCGGGCGTCTCTTTTTCGAGTATCGGGCTCGGCCTCATTCGCTATTTTGGTCTGAGTCTCACGACGATTCTTGATTCCGTCCTTGTGCTCGCGGGAATCCTGATGATTATCGATGGTTCCCTATGGTATCTGCCGGTGAGAAGAGAGCAGGCCGAACTCCCGCGATGTCCCGTGCCGGAATAAATATAGAATAGAGGATGAGGATAGAACAAAAAATCATTCTCTCGAATGTCTTCAACGTTGCCCTGATCGTTCTGATAGGTTTTTTCGCATTTCAAAACATGAACCTTATTCTCACAAAACTGCGATTTGTCGAAATCGCCGATGACCTGAACGCATCTTTCCTTGAGATGAGACTTTCGGAAAAGAATTATTTCCTTTACAAGGATAAGACCGCTCTCTCGGATATAGAAGAAAAAATAGACGAAACAGCCGGCTCCATAGGACACGTGAGAAACGATATCATTCGAGCAATCGGCGAGAAGAATTTTACCGTACTGGAAGCTTATCTGAAGAAATACGCTGACATCGTGAAAGAAGCGGAGATGAGCAGTCCCGGAGATGCTCAAATGGAGACGAGGCTCAGGACAGCGGGGAAGAGATTGAAGGAATTTTCAGAGGCGATTACCCACCTCGAGAGGGTAGGGGTGAATGAGATCATCTCGAATTCGAAGACCGTCCTCTTTTATTCATTCCTCGTAATACTCGTGTCGGCAATAGCGGTAAGTCATTTTGTTTCGCAGAAGATTCTGAGATCCCTGAGGGCGATAGAGAAACTTGCGAAATCGATTTCAGAGGGGAATTTCATGAAGCTGGCGGGAGTTGTTGCGAGAGACGAATTGGGTTCGGTTATCGAAGCGGTTAATTCCATGTCTGAAGAGCTCAGCAACCGGGAAGAACAGCTGATCCAGTCCAAGAAACTCGCTTCCCTCGGGGTGCTGACTGCAGGCGTGGCCCATGAACTGACCAATCCGCTCAATAACATCTCGATGATAGCGCAGACTTATACGGAAGTCTATGATAAGCTCAGCAGAGAAGATAGGATTGGGTTCATGGATAAGGTCGAAGGGGAGACAGAGAGAATAAAGGAGATTGTGAGGAACCTCCTTGATTTTTCGAAACCCAAGGAAGCGAATCTGAAAAAGGCCGAGATTAACGACGTCATACAGAAAACCTTTACGATCGTGAAGAATATGCTCGAAGTATCCAATATCGATACGAAGCTCGCCTTGAGGGAGCACCTGCCCAGTGTCCTTGTCGACGAACACCAGATACAGCAGGTCCTCGTAAATCTTATTACCAATGCGGTTCAGGCCATGTCCTCAGGAGGGAAGCTCTTTATCTCTTCGCGGCCCGGGAAAAGCGGAGGTTCCGTGGAGGTAACCGTTATGGATACTGGCAGAGGGATACCTCCAGAACTCCTACCCCATATCTTTGACCCCTTCTTCAGCACCAAAGGCGAGGGCGGGACCGGCCTCGGGCTGTCAGTCAGTTACGGCATTATTAAGAATCATAAGGGGGACATCCGGGTCGAGAGCAAGACGGGTGTCGGCACCACCTTCACCATTGAGTTACCCATTCAGAAGAGACAGGAGGAGTGAGATGGCGGGTTACAGAATCATGGTTATTGACGATGAAAAGATCGTCGGCGATATGGCGAAGATGTCCCTTGAGCAGGACGGCTATGAGGTGGAGACATTCTTGAACGCGGCGCCGGCACTCGAAAGGCTCAGGGAGGAAAGGTTCGACATAGTCGTTACCGACTACAAGATGAAGGGGATAGACGGGATGGAGGTCCTGAAAACGGTGAAAAAACTCTTTCCCGCAACGAAGGTTATCATGATAACGGCCTTTGCGAACCTCGATGCCGCGATAGAGGCGCTGAGGGGAGATGTACATGACTTCTTCCCGAAGCCGGTTAAGATAAAAGAATTAAAGGCATCAATCCAGCGCGCCCTGAAAAGGCCGTGAGGATGAGCGTTCTTGGGACACATTGAGAGTCTTATTTCTTGTCCATTTCAATGAATAACACTTTCAAGCTCTTCGAGCCTTTTCTCAGCAGGGTATCCCGGTCGTTTCGGCTTTGGAAACGTTCTGAGAGTCCCGAATCCTTCAGCGTTATCTTTGACCGGTTCAGGGAAGTCCTTGAGCGGAACAACAGGTCGCTCGAAATTATTACCGATATGGGCGAAAAGCTCGGGGGGGACTACCTCTTCGATGTCATGTACATCAGAAAGGCTTACGGAGAGCTTAGAGAGGAGATCAGGGGGTCGATTCTGAACTTTGATCTGCTTACGAGAAACCGCTATCCGGAGTTGCATGCGGCATATGAGCGTATCGATACCCTGATCAGGAGAATGGTAGATGGAATACCTTCCATGGCGCGGGAGATGGTTATCTCCTTTGACAACATCGACTGGCACAAATTCCGTGAGGTGGGGGGGAAGAACGCACATCTCTCCGAGGTCAAGAATCGTCTGAAACTGAATGTTCCGGAGGCATTTGTGATAACCACGGATGCCTTCGATGCATTCATCGATCACAACGGACTTCGTGAAAGGATCGCCCAGAGACCGGATGCCATGATCGACGAGACGGCCATGAAAGCTTTGCAAGAGTCCATTCTTCAGGGCGAGATACCCGCGGTCATAGACATTGCTCTCCGGGACGCTCTTGAGAAGATAAGAGAGAAGAGCGGGGATTGTTTTCTCGCTGTACGGAGCAGCGCAGAGGAGGAGGACGGCGGCTTTTCATTCGCGGGGCAGTTCGAAACCATACTGAATGTCCATCTCGATGACGTCGCGGTCAAGGATGCCTATAAAAAAGTGGTTGCGAGCCTCTACTCTTCAAAGGCGATGGCCTACCAGAGGCAACTCGGTTACGAGATCGGGCGAATGAGGATGGCGGTCGGATGCGTGGTTATGGTCGACGCTGTTTCGAGTGGAGTGATGTATTCGACCGGTCCGGGTGGCAATGAGGGTTATCTCCTAATCAATGCAACCTGGGGACTTGGAGGGTCCCTTGTCGAAGGAAAGATAGATGGAGACCTCTACGTTGTGAGAAAAGAGAGCGAACCCGAGATGGTGAACGCAGCGTACGGGAAGAAGGGTTCTATGATGATCAGTCTGAAAGAGGGCGGAACAACCGAGGTCAGGACCCCTGATGACATGGAGATGAAACCGTGCTTGACCGGCGAACAGATAGCAGAGCTCGCAAGGGAGGGCATGATCATCGAGAAGTATTTCGGGAATCCCTGCGATATAGAATGGGCGATCGGGAAAAGCGGAACTATCTCTATCCTCCAGGCGCGTCCCTTAATGATTCAGGGGGAAGGGGAAAGACCTGCCATTGTAGATGAGGATTGGGCTGATTCCGGATATGCCCTGCTGTTTCGGAACAGGGGGACGGTTGTGCAAAAGGGCGCCGGTTCCGGCAAGGTATTCGCGGTGAAACATCCTGATGAACTGAACAGCTTCCCGAAGGGTGCTGTTCTCGTAGCGAGGCATGATTCCTCTCTCTTCGTTCAGGTTATGCCTATTGCGTCTGCGATAATCACGGAAATCGGGACCCCCATGAGCCATATGGCGACGCTCTGCAGGGAGATGAAAGTCCCGACCGTTGTCAATGTCGGTGACGCGGTTCTGACCCTGAAACAGGGGCAGGAAGTTACACTCTACGCTGGTGATGAAAATACGGTTGCGGTGTATGAGGGGGTTGCCAGGCATTTGCTTGCTCGGGGCCAGGCGGACTCCGTGATGATGGAAGATGTTTATGAATTCCGAAAGAAGCGATACATCATGAGATACATCACACCCCTCAATCTTGTGGACCCGCTCATGAATGAATTTACGCCGGAAGGTTGCAAATCCATGCATGATATTCTCAGGTTCATGCATGAAAAGGCGGTTGCCGAACTCGTGGAGAGCGCCCGGAGGGAAAGCATAAGATCGAGAGGACATGGAAACGTGATGAAGTTGGATATCTCGGTGCCGGCGGGGATTATCGTGATGGACATAGGCGGCGGTCTTGACGTTCATTCTGATGATACGAAAGCCACGCTCGAACAGATCAGGTCCGTGCCGCTCAGGGCGATCATCAGGGGGATGGTACATCCGGGCCTCTGGCAGTCTGAGGCGATTTCCCTCAAGGTGAATGATTTTCTTTCGAGCATGATGAGGATGCCCGATATCGTTTCGGACAGCGAACATTACGCCGGCTATAACATAGCGGTGATATCGAAAGAATATGTAAACCTGAGCATCAGATTCGGGTATCATTTTACCATGCTCGACTGCTATTGCAGCGACTCTGCGAGAAATAACCACATCTACTTCCGCTTTGTGGGGGGCGCAACCGACATCGTCAAGCGTTCGAGAAGAGTGGAACTCATCGCTGCCATTCTGAGGGAATACGGATTCAACATCACGACGAAAGGGGACCTTATCGTTGCAAGACTTGCCAACATTGGGAGGGATGAAACGGAGGCTCTACTCGATAAGGTGGGGAGGCTGATCGCCTATACAAGGCAATTGGATGCGCTGCTTCACGATGACAGCGCAGTCACACAATATACGCGAGATTTTCTCAGTGGTCATTACGAACATTGAGGTCCGGAGTAGCCGGGCGCCGCAGGAACCATCGCGGATTTTTTTGCTATCAATAGTGGCCTTAGGGCATGTATAATAAACAATTCGGGGAAGATTCCCTGAATGAGAGGAGGTCACTATGTTTGGGCTTGGATTGCCGGAGATGATGATCATTCTTGTTATCGCCCTTGTCATGTTTGGTCCGAGCAAACTCCCGTCCCTCGGGAGAAGTATCGGCGAGGCGATAAGGGGATTTAAGAAGGGAATTGAAGAAGACCCGTCCAAAGGGACAGGAAGATAGAGAAATCGTAGCTGCCCGCCCTATGTCAAGAATTTTCCTCCTCGTTATTGTGCTTGGACTTGCCCTCTCTTTTTTCAGGCTCGGTTCGGTGACGCTCTTCGATGTCGATGAGGCTGTTTTTGCTGAAGCGACCAAAGAGCTTGTGCAGAGCGGAGACTGGATAACACCTACCTACAACGGAGAAAACCGGTATGACAAACCGATCCTCTTTTACTGGTTGATGGCGGTGCCCTATAAGGTCTTCGGCATCCACGAGTTCTCCGCGAGGTTTCCTTCGGCGGTGGCAGGGTTTCTGCTCGTCCTCGCGCTTTTCTTGTTTCTCAGGCGTCTCAGGGACGAGAAGACCGCACTCTATGCTGCGCTGTCCTTCATGCTCTCCCTCTACTTTTTTGGATATTCCCATGCTGCTGTGACAGACATGACGCTGACGCTGTTCATAACGGTCTCGCTCATGCTTTTTTATCTTTCGACAACCGCTGACGAGAACCCTAAAATGCTTCGTTGGTATACTGACGGTTTCTACCTCTTCTCCGGTCTTGCCTTGCTCACAAAGGGGCTTATCGGGATACTCTTTCCTTTCGGGATCGCCGTGAGCTATCTCTTCATAACCGGAGGGAAGGAAGGGGTGAAGAAGGTGCTGAGCCTGAGGGGTGCGATGCTCTTTCTCGTTGTGTCCGCACCTTGGTATATCGCGGAAGGGGCGATCAATGGAAAGGAGTTTGTTCAACAGTTCTTCATAAAGCACCATTTTGCGAGATATACGGGGATTATTTCGGGACACCGGGGACCGCTTTACTACTATATCCCGGCACTCATTATCGGGCTCTTTCCCTGGATAGCGTTTCTCCCTGCCGGAATAAGGAACCTCTTGAAGGAGAGGGACAGGCTTTCCCTCTTCGCCGTTCTCTGGTTTGCCTTCATCGGAATCTTTTTTTCCTTCTCGACAACGAAACTTCCTAATTATATTCTCCCTGCGGTCCCTGCCCTGTCGATACTCATTGCATCTGGCATGATGTCATCGAATAGCACATGGATACGGTGGGCCCATGCATCTATCGTGCTGATATCCCTTGCGATGGGTATCGCGAGTCTCGTTTCCGTGAAGTATCTCCCGAAACTCGGTATCGCGGACTCTGGCCTGCCATTTGCCGTTTCGGCGGTACTCCTGATCATGGCAGCGGTGCACGGATATGCGGGCATCACAAAGAAAAGGTTCTATGCCGTTGCGGCGTGTCTCATGATCGTCTTTCTTGGGGTTCTTTCGGTGAAGGTGACGCCCGTCGCAAACGAGTATCTCCAGGGGACGCTCCACAGGTACAGTCTCTATGCCCGGGAAAGGATGAACGATGGTGATAGGCTCATCGCTTACAGACTGAACAACCCGAGCATTCTTTTCTATTCCGGCCACAGATTGGTTACCGCAGGAAGCAGGGAAGATCTTTTGCCGTTCCTAAACGCCGGTACAAATCTGCTCGCCATCGCAAAGGTGAAGGACGTGGAGGTTCTCAGGGGCCTCGGATTTACCCTCGTGAAGGAGGATGGACAGTATGCTATTCTCGAAAAGAGAAACAGTATTGCAGAGAGAGCATAAGGCCGTCCCCGCTGAGGAGCGCAGCAGCACCGCTGCGCTTGTTATCCTTTCTTGTCTATTCCCGTTATTCTTCTTCTATCTTGATACCGTCGTGGTGTCATGGGTGAAATATCTGCACCAGGCCAGGCCCCCCGTCTATTCCTTTCTTGAAGTCGCTGATCCGCTGATTAATTTCTTGGGCCACGGCGCGACCCTTATCATCGGTTCACTCATACTTTACGCGGTCGGCAGGCAGAGGGACAGAAACCTCGAGAGGTTAGGGAAGACCCTGTTTATCGGTCTCCTCTCGGCGGGTGTTGTTGTCCAGGGCCTGAAACACCTCAGCGGCAGGGCCAGGCCCCGGCTGACGGATGACCTCCTCTTCATCGGTCCGTCTTTCAGGAGCGGTTACGATTCCTTCCCGTCCGGACATACCACGCTCGCATTCTGCATGGCCACGATCCTCTCACAGTATTTTCCTTCATACCGGACCGCGTTTTATGCTTTTGCCGTTATCGTCGGGCTTGCAAGGGTGGAGGGCGCTGCCCATTTTCCCTCCGATGTCCTGGCCGGAGCGATTGTCGGCATCCTTGTCGGAAGGATATTCTCCGGCAGAATGACTTCATCTGCAAGGTCGGTACTGTGCCAGAGATGACGGTAAACAAAGATTCAGGCAAGATCAGGAACCGTCGCGTCCATATGGCGAATGAGAGGACCTTTCTCGCCTGGATTCGTACGAGCATAGGGATCATGGCCTTTGGTTTCGTTGTGGAGCGCTTTGCCTTATTCGTCAGACAGGTGGCGTATTTCTTGGGAAAGGAGACTGCCATCCCTTCCCAGGGGTATTCAGCACTGCTGGGGATATCCCTCGTGGGGCTCGGCGCGATTATGGGTGTGCTCTCGTTTGTGAGATATAAAAAAGTCGAGAAGCAGATCGACGAAGATACCTACCGGCCGTCCTTCATACTGGATGTGCTGCTCACCATGACCGTCCTCGTCGTCGGAATCTTTCTTATATTATATCTCGTGCATAGCACGTAAGAAATCAATCGAAGCGAATCGCGTCTTCGTCTTGCCGGTCGGAAAGCGAAGTGGCAAGAGAAGAACTTCAGAAATTCCTGATATTGTTGCAGTCTATCGCAAAGACGTCCGCGCTCACCCTCTTCCCGGTATTCCCTGTGGCGATCGCCGTGAAGCATGGCGTTAAGACTCCATAGGTCAGAGGGTTCGTGGCGGTTATCTGCTGGTTCTGTACGATCCGATAACTGAAGCTCAGACTCGCTCCAGCCCCCGGTTTGAAGCCCGGG
This sequence comes from Thermodesulfovibrionales bacterium, assembly GCA_035622735.1. NCBI lineage: Bacteria > Pseudomonadati > Nitrospirota > Thermodesulfovibrionia > Thermodesulfovibrionales > Thermodesulfovibrionales bacterium. The sequence continues at coordinate 11,159 of DASPUT010000040.1, forward strand.
AGCACCCCGGCTGCCTGAATAAGGGCGATATTGCCGGGCTGATTGGCTCCGGCGGCTCCAGTTGTAGCAGCGTAATTGGCATTTTCCGCGTAAAACTGTTCCTCGAGCAGTCTCAGGTTCTGGAGGTTTGCCGATGCCTCTGTTCTTTCGGCGCGCTTCTGCTGACCAAGATACGTGGGAACAGCGATCATGGCAAGAATGCCGATAATCGCGACCACAACAAGCAACTCTACGAGAGTAATACCCTTATTGTTCATCATCCTCACACTCCGTGAAGTTTTAGTTTCTCTTGCAATTTTTCTATTGTCCTTTTCCATCACTCGCTCCGCGAACTATTCAATGCTTATTGTCTTACTAGCCACAATGCCATCGCTTGCCCTGTCACTGTATCCCAAAACCAATATCGTATTTGGAGCCGGAACCGTTATCGCGATCTGACCGCTGCCCGGTCCTGCGGCTGCGGCAAATAAGGGGACAGCTGCATTCCAGGGAGACCTGTCATCCCAGCCGGGATTCCCGACAATGCCTTTCCCTCCTGGCATACTGTGAAGCGCTATGTAAGAAGCAGGGATTGCAGCGATATTGGCAGGCCTTGCCGCGTTGTCGGCGGGGGTCAGGAGCCCGTCGCCATCGAAGTCTGCTGTCATAGACGATTGGCTCTGCACTGTCGTCATCCAATTTAAAATGTCTTTAGCAGCCTGGTCGGTAAATTCGGGGATTGTTCCTCTTCTCGCCTTCTGCTGTAGTCCCAGGTATCCGGGAATCGCTATAGCCGCGAGAATGCCGATGATGGCCACGACTATGAGCAGTTCTATTAGGGTGAATCCCTTATTTGTGATGAGCGCTTTTTTCATGATTTCATTCTCAATAAGTTGGGAAGGAGGGGCAAAAGCCCCCCCTTCCGTCGTAATTATTCGATGCTCACCGTCTTCGAGGCGACGACACCGTCTGCCGCCTGATTGCTGTAGCCCTGTATAAGGATAGTAGTGGGCGTAGGGTTTGTTATCGAAATCTGCCCACTGCCGGCTGCAGCAGCCGCAGCAAACAACGGGTTGGCAGCGTTCCAGGGGGATTTATCATCCCAGCCCGGGTTAGCAACGGTGCCTTTTCCGCCGGCTGAGCTGTGGAGCGCTATATAGGCCGCAGGGATCGCAGCTATATTTGCAGGCCTTACGCCGTCATCGGCAACAGTCAGCTGTCCGTCACCATTGAAGTCCGATGTCATCGACATCTGGTTCTGAACCGTACCCATCCAGTTAAGAAGGTCTTTTGCTGTCTGGTCTACCGACTCAGGGACTGTTCCCCTTCTTGCCTTCTGCTGGAGACCTAAATATCCGGGAATCGCTATCGCTGCGAGAATACCGATGATCGCCACAACGATGAGCAATTCAATGAGCGTGAAGCCTCTTTCGTCCCTAACTTTCATACCATGCATTGTCTTAAACATTTTTTCTCCTTTCTGTTTTCCGCATCCAGATGCGGCAATCAATTATTCTATGCTCACTGTTTTAGAAGCCACAACACCGTCTGCCGCCTGATTGCTGTAGCCCTGTATAAGGATAGTAGTGGGCGTAGGATTTGTTATCGAGATCTGCCCACTGCCGGCTGCAGCTGCAGCGGCAAACAACGGATTTGCAGCGTTCCAGGGAGACTTGTCAGCCCAGCCCGGGTTTGCAACGGTGCCTTTTCCGCCTGCTGTGTTGTGAAGCGCCATGTAGGCTGCAGGGATCGCAGCTATATTTGCGGGTCGTGCAGCGTCATCGGCAACAGTCAGCTGTCCGTCGCCATTGAAGTCCGTTGTCATCGACATCTGGTTCTGAACCGTACCCATCCAGTTAAGAAGGTCTTTTGCTGTCTGGTCTACCGACTCAGGGACAGTTCCCCTTCTCGCCTTCTGCTGGAGACCTAAATATCCGGGAATCGCTATCGCTGCGAGAATACCGATGATCGCCACAACGATGAGCAATTCAATGAGGGTGAAACCTCTTTCGTCCCTAACTTTCATCCCATGCATTGTCTTAAACATTTTCCCCTCCTTATTTGTCTTCCGCATTCCGATGCGGCACTCAATCTTGAGCAGGCAATGCCTGCCTTCATTCCCTATTAAAGGCGGCAGTCAGGTCATTCATCCTCCATAAACCAGTCCAACGGCGATGAGGATGCAGGGAACCACATCGGATCGTCATCTTTCTTCTCCTCCTTCTGCAGATCCAGTGGGTTCAGCCTGAAGACCATCTCATCCTGAAGTTCCGGAGAATCTTTAGGAATGCCGCCTTTTTCTGTCACCGTCTATCACCTCCTCCTTCCCCAAAATTTTCTTATTAGGCCAGTTTTCATGTATGAAGCAGATTCTATGCCAAGAGACTTTTCTTATGTCATGCAGAAAGTTCTGTGTCGCCAAGTAACTAAAAATAAAGGAATAACGAAGGTCCAAGGAATTTGTGTTAGCGCGGAATAGAATTGGTACTTGACAGGTAAGAATCGCGGCTCATTCCAAGTGACTATTTCTAAAGACAAATTAAAGAGAGATGGGTTTCCCCTAATCTCATTCTCTTGACACTTTCTGTCAGCGGACTTTCTGTAAAATGACAATTTCTCTATCCAAGAAGGGGACAAAATGAGTATGGGTCCGAAGGTGAATGCCGGAATTGCGGGACAGTTATGAGCAGATAATTGTGCTGCAGATAAGAGTTAGAGGGAAAGGGAGATGCAACCGGTTTTGGTATCTGGTTACAGTTCGAAAAATTCACCCTTCGACGGAACGCTGGCTATGAAACCAAGCCTGTCCTTGACGATCTCAGAAAAGATGAGGGAGGTTCTTTCTTCTCCGTGTACGATGAATATCCGGGGGCTGTCCTTGAACGAGGAGGCCCATTCGAGGAGTTCTTTTTGGTCGGCATGGGCCGAGAAGCCGCCGAGGGTATAGATCTTGGCCTTCACCGCTATCTCCTCTCCGAAGATATCGACGAGCTTCGCGCCCCCGACGATAGACCTTCCAAGGGTACCGGAGGCCTGAAATCCGACGAAGACGATTCCGCACTCGGGTCTCCAGAGGTTATGTTTCAGGTGGTGTCTGATCCTTCCGCCTTCGCACATGCCGCTCCCTGCAATGATCACCGCATGGGATTTGATCTTATTCAGCGCCATCGATTCCTCTACGGAATGGGTAAAGCGGAGCCTGAGACTCTCCGTCTTTCCCGTATCACGGAAGAGCCTTCGTGCCTCCTCATCAAAAAGTTCAGGGTGAATGAGATATGTTCTCGTCGCCTCCTCGGCGAGGGGACTATCGAGATAGACATCCGGAGGAGAGAGTCTTCCCTCTCGAACGAGCCGGCTGAGGATATAAAGGATATCCTGAGTCCTTCCTATCGCAAAGGCAGGGATGATGACATTCCCTCCCCGATGAAACGTCGTCGTTATCGCCTCGACAAGTTCATCAATAGTCTCGGTCATACCCTTATGGAGACGGTCTCCGTAGGTCGATTCCATGACGACATAATCAGCCCCTGCGGGAGGAGAAGGATCGCGAATGATAGGGTTCCCCTTTCTCCCGATATCTCCTGAGAAGACGATCTTCTTTTCCCGGAATCCGTCCCGAAACCATATCTCGAGACTGCCGGAACCGAGGATGTGCCCCGCATCGAGGAACCTGTATCGTATTCCTTTTCCCGTATCTCCCTTCGTTCCATAGGGCACCCTGTTGAGAAGGGGCAGCATCTCCTTCACATCAGTAATGGTATATAAAGGCTGAACTGGTGCTCTCCCCGCCCGCAGCGCTTTTTTTGTCTGCCCTTCTGCGTCTCCTTCCTGAATGTGCGCGGAATCGGAGAGCATCAGATCGACGAGATCCGCGGTTGCGGGCGTGGTTATTATCTTCCCCCGGAAACCCTCCTTGACGAGTCTCGGCAGAAGTCCGCTGTGGTCGATATGGGCATGCGTCAGGAAAAGGCAATCGACTTTCTCAGGAGGGAATGCAAAGGGCTCCCTGTTGACGGCAGCGGAATCTTCGCCCTGAACCATGCCGCAGTCTATGAGCATTCTCGTTTCCTGCGTCTCCGCAAGGAAGCAGGTCCCGGTAACGGTCTTCACTCCACCGAGAAATCGTATCCTCACACGGTTACCCCGTCTAGCCTCTTGATGCCTGCCTTTACGGCCAAGGTTATCGCCGTTCTATATTCGCTCCCTGTTATCCTTCTGTCGAGCGGAGGGTTTTCCTTTGCCCGGTAGCAGGGATGATACTGATCCATGATGTTCAGATACGTATCAGGAGAGATATCTTGAGAAAGGAACCGCACGACTTCATCTGTCCCGGCCATGTTCTCAGGAAGGACAAGGTGCCTCACGAGCAGCCCTCTCACCGCGATTCCCCTTTCATCGAGGATGAGGTCGCCGACCTGCCGGTGCATCTCCTTTATCGCGGTCTTCGCCGCTTCCGGGTATCCCTCCGCGCCTGAGTATTTGAGCGACAGGAGGGTGTCGGCATACTTGAGGTCCGGCATGTAGATATCAACGATGCCGTCGAGTATCTCCAGAGCCTGAAGGGATTCATAGCCGCCGCAATTGTAGACTATCGGCAGCTTCAGTCCTTCTCCTTTTGCCGCTGTGAGGGCTTCGAGCATCATCGGCATCTGATGAGTCGGCGTTACAAAGTTTATATTGTGACACCCCATGTCCTGAAGCTCCATCATGATCCCTGCGAGTTTATCTATCGAGAGTTCGGTTCCTTCGCCCTGATGGCTTATCGTCCAATTCTGACAGAAGAGACAGCCGAGGTTACACCGGCTGAAAAAGATGGTGCCCGAGCCGAACCGGCCCACGAGGGGCCTCTCTTCGCCGAAATGAGGTCCCCAGCTTGAAACGAGAGGTTTGTCTAAGACTCTGCAGAAGCCCCGCTCACCTCCGGTTCTGTCCACGGCACACCTCCTCGGACAGAGCACGCACTTTTTTATCAGCCCTCCGGCCAGAAGAGCCTTCCTTTGTAGCTTGCTCGATGAGAGACGGAGGTATGCCGCCATCATATTATTATGATAACAGAATTTCTTAATAGGTCATTGAAAATACAGGATGCGGCATATATAATGATGGATAGGAGTTTCTATGGAAGAAACCAGATATTGCCTCTGTTGCGGAGAGAATGTTCCCTTCAATTCCGTAGAACGGTTCGAAAAGCGCGAGCTCACCTGCGTCTATTGTGGATTTGTCCTTGATGTCCAGAAGCTCTGGGGATCTTCCGGAGTCGGCAAAGGGTATACGCTTATTGCTGAGGATGCGCAATACATCAGGAAAATTATATCGGAAGCGCTCGAGGCGAGGAGATTTTCTGCTCAAGTGATGACCTTCGAGAATGGCCTTGAGCTGGTGAGCGAATACTCAAAGTTGTTCTCTCAAGACGCCTCCATAAACGTGGTAATCATTGACCTCAATATGCCCGTCATGGACGGGATAACGACGGCAAGGACGATCAGGGCGATGGAAGCTCAGCACGGAAAAGCACCTGCCCCGATCGTTTTCTTCTCCTCAATGAAGGCCGACGATGCACTCAGGGCCCAGATGGACCTTCTGAAGCCGGCATCGTACATGAACAAGGGCTCGGACCCGGATCCTGAAAGGCTTGTCGAAAGAGTGGAGCAGCTTGTCGGATATCTCGTAGAGAAGTACAAGAAAGGATCGTAAGCCCTCCCGTCTTCCCCTTAGGTAGATGGAGGAGCGCCGCTTTTTTCGGAGCGCCTTCCTCTATTTGAAAGCCTTCTCTGTTTTAAGGTATAGTAAAAAATTGTCACCATGCAGGACCGCATAGTCATTAAAGGAGCACGGGAGCACAACCTCAAGAACATTGACGTGACCATTCCGAGGGAGAAGGTCACTGTCATTACTGGCCCCTCCGGATCCGGGAAATCGTCGCTTGCCATAGACACCGTGTATGCCGAGGGCCAGAGGCGGTATGTCGAAAGCCTCTCCGCATACGCTCGGCAGTTCCTTGAGCAGCTCCAAAGACCGGACGTTGATTCCATAGAGGGTCTTTCCCCGTCGATAGCGATAAATCAGAAAACGGTCACAAAGAGCCCCCGTTCGACCCTCGGGACGATTACGGAGATCTACGACTACATGCGTGTTCTCTATGCGAGGATCGGTAAACCCTACTGCTATAGCTGTGGCGGAGAGATCGCCACCCGGGATGTCCAGAGTATCATAGACTCCGTTATGGCGATGCCTCAGGGAACGAGGCTGCAGGTTCTCGCGCCCATTGTGAGAGAGCGAAAGGGTGAATATAAGAAAGAACTTGCCGAGATGAGGAGAGAAGGCTTCTTACGCGCGCGCATAGACGGCGGGATGGTCGATCTCACGGAAGATATTTCCCTGTCCAGGCACAAGCGGCATACCGTCGAGGTCGTCGTAGACAGGCTGATCATCAAACCCGGTGTCGGAAAGAAGATAAGCGTTGCGATAGATTCGGCGCTCAGACATGCGGACACAGTCGTGATCAACCTTGCTGATGAGCAAAGGGATATCCATTACAGCAGGATCATGGCATGCCAGAAATGCGGGGCGAGTTTCCCCGAGGTGAATCCGAGGCTCTTCTCGTTCAATAGCAGCTACGGGGCCTGCCCTCACTGCAACGGACTCGGTTATATAGGCATAACCGATGGCGAAGAAGAGCCGGACGTCGGCACCGTGGAGGAAATGCGATCGTGCAGAAGCTGTGAGGGGCTCAGGTTGAGAAAGGAGGCGCTGAGCGTAAGAATAGGAGCGAAGAACATCGGTGAATTCTCGAGGCTCACTGTGGAAGATGCACTCTCCTTTGTGAACGGTCTGACCCTCACCGAGCGGGAGAGATTCATCTCCTCTCGCGTCTTGAAGGAAGTGAGAGACAGGCTTTTGTTCCTCATAAGAGTCGGTCTCGGGTATCTCACTATCGACAGGCTTTCTCTTACCCTTTCCGGAGGGGAGGCGCAGCGGATACGCCTTGCGACGCAGATGGGTTCTTCTCTCACGGGGGTTCTCTATGTCCTCGATGAGCCGAGCATAGGCCTTCATCCTCGTGATTGTTCTCGACTCCTCGAGAGTCTCTCGGCAATTCGGGACGCCGGAAATACCGTGGTCGTGGTCGAGCACGATGAAGAGACGATGAGGTGGGCGGATTACATTATCGACATGGGACCGGGGGCCGGCTCGAGGGGAGGCTGGGTTGTGGCCGAAGGCGCGCCATCCGAAATAGAATCGAGGGAGACTTCCCTCACCGGGAAGTATCTGAAGGGTGAGCTCTTCATTTCCCTGCCTCGCTCGAGAAGAAGAGGGAAGGATTTTATCGAGATCAAGGGGGCGGAGGAGTTTAACCTGAGGGGGATCGACGTTGCCCTTCCCCTCGGGACGCTCACCTGCGTGACTGGTGTTTCCGGCTCTGGAAAGAGTACCCTCATCATCGAGATACTTTACAAGGCATTGATGAAGAGGCTTCATGGAAGCAGCCCGAGACCGGGCAGGCATGAGGCTCTCAGAGGCATTGAGAAGATAGATAGCGTCATCGCTGTGGACCAGGCACCGCTCGGAAGGACTCCGCGCTCCAACCCGGCGACGTATACGGGTATTTTCACCCACATCAGGGCGCTCTTTGCGCAGGTCCAGGAATCGAAGGTGCGGGGTTTCACACCCTCCCGGTTCAGCTTTAACCTGACAGGCGGGAGATGCGAGAAGTGCCACGGCGACGGGCTGCTGAAGGTCGCCATGCACTTTCTCCCCGATGCGTATCTCCAGTGCGATCTCTGCAAGGGGAAGAGATACAACAGAGAGACCCTTGCGGTACGATTCAAAGGGAAGGATATTTCAGAGGTCCTCGCACTCACTATCTCCGACGGACTCGAGTTCTTTTCCTCTGTTCCGGTTATTCGGCAGAAACTGGAACTCCTCGAGGACGTCGGACTCGGCTATCTCCAGCTTGGACAGCCCGCCCCGACCCTTTCCGGGGGAGAAGCGCAGAGACTGCGTCTCTCGAAGGAGCTTGCGAAGAGGTCGACGGGGAGCACCCTCTATATCCTCGATGAGCCTACAACGGGTCTTCACTTCTCCGACATTCAGCGGCTTCTCGATGTCCTGAACAGCCTTGTTGACAAAGGCAATACCGTTGTCGTCATCGAACATAACCTTGATGTGATGAAATCAGCGGATTATATCATAGACCTCGGACCGGAGGGCGGGGAGAAAGGGGGATTCTTAATCGCCTGCGGAACCCCCGAGGAAGTGAGCAGGAATCCTCTTTCGCATACCGGGAGATTCCTGAAGGAGAGACTTTCACATCACCCCTTCGTGAGTGCTGCATGATGCGGGGGTGCGATTTCCTTCATCTCAAATTCATGAGGGGAGAAGGCATCGCCCGGATTTTTCTCATCGCTGTTCTTTGTCTGCTCATGACGCTTCTTATTTCCTGTTCGCGGGGAAGAGAGCGAGTATTCAGAAAAAGCAAGATACTCATGGACACGATCGTGACGATCTCTGTGGCAGCGGAATCCGAGGATAAGGCAGAGAAGGCCATCGAGTCTGGATTTGCAGAGATCGACAGACTCGACAGAATGCTCAGTTTCTTCTCGGAGTCCAGTGAACTCTCGCGCATAAACAGAAATGCCGGTGTCGCGCCGGTCTCGGTATCACCGGAGACCCTCGAAGTAATGCAGAGAGCGCTTTACACATCGGCAAAGACGGGGGGGGCCTTTGATGTGACGATAGGCCCCGAGAGTTCTCAATGGGATTTTTACAAAAAAAAGAAGCCCGATGATGATGTCATCAGAGAAAGGCTGAGTCTCGTGGATTACAGGCAGATACAGATCAACGGGATAAAATCGACCATCTTCCTTCCGAAGAAGGGGATGCTTGCCGATCTCGGCGGAATAGCAAAAGGCTACGCTGCCGACCGTGCAGTGGAGGAGATGAAGAGGCGGGGAATAAGGGCAGGCCTTGTCGCTGTTGCGGGCGATATCAGGGCCTTCGGACGCAAACCCGGCGGATCGGGCTGGAAGGTAGGCATCAGAAATCCGAGGGCAAAAGGGAAGGACGACGAGATCATGGCGACCATGGAACTCGACGACATGGCCATCTCCACCTCAGGGGATTATGAGAGATATTTTATCGTTGATGGCGAGCGTTATCATCACATCCTCGACCCGAAGACCGGATATCCGGCCCGGGGATGCCGGAGCGTTACCGTCGTCGCACGGGATGGTGTTAACACGGATTCATTTTCCACCGGTGTCTTTGTCCTCGGCCCTGAAAAAGGTCTGGGGGTATTGAAGGAGATGGGATTTGACGGAGTGATCGTGGATAGTGACGGTGGGATTGAGACTACGCCTGGGTTGAGGAACAGGATTGAATTTCAGAGACACTCTTAACGGCACGACCCTCGCGGACAGACTCCTTTTCATGGCGCTGTTGCTCGCGTCTCTGCTCTCCCTGATTTTCGTGAAGGAAGTACTCCCCCATGCCAGCGAGGTGAGCATCGAGGTTGAGGGAAAGGTTCTGTACCGGTACCCGCTCGATGGAAACAGATTGGTAGCGGTCAGGAGCAGGTACGGTCACCTTGTTGTCGAGATCAGGGACAAGAAGGTCAGGGTGATCGACGCGTCATGCCCGAACAGACTCTGTGAAGAAGAAGGGTGGGTCAGCAGGGGAGCGATAATCTGCATTCCCAACAGGATTTCGGTTCTTGTCGGCAGTCCCGGAAAGGGCGACAGGACGGTTGATGCAATCACAGGATAGATACCGGATTGCCCTTCTTTCCGCCTATGCCGTTGCCCTTCACGGTTTTGAGAGCCTCATCCCCATGCCGATACCCTGGCTCAGGGTAGGCCTCGCGAACATAGTGACGCTCACGGCCCTTACGCTCTTCGGGTTCAGGGCTGCGATGATGGTAACGGTGATACGGGTGGTCCTCGCTTCTCTCCTCACCGGTTCATTCCTTGGACCGGGATTCGTACTGAGCCTGGGCGGGGGTGTTTTCGGAACATTCGCCATGGGCCTTACCTTCGCCCTCCTCCCTCGCATGTTCGGTCCTGTCGGTCTCAGCCTTATCGGGGCACTGTTCCACAATCTTGCGCAGCTCTTTCTAGCGTACCTCTTGTTTATCCAGAAGATCGAGCCGGTGATCTTCGTCGGGCCCATCCTTCTCCTCATTGGCACATTGACCGGTCTCATAAATGGTCTCGCAGCGGACCTCCTGATCAAAAGCTTGAAAAACCATGGGTATACCCTTCAAAATACCTGTGTATGAAGATCATCTGTCCGGCATGCAGAAGGACAACGACATGGGAGGAGAATCCCTGGAAGCCGTTTTGCTCGGAGCGGTGTAAATTCATCGACCTCGGCAAGTGGGCCTCTGAGGAGTATAGGATCCCCGGAGAAAAGGCCGGAGAGAATGCTGAAGAGAAGCAGAAAAGAGAGGGGGCAGAGGGAACAGGGTAGGAGTTCTCCGCGATACCTGTGGTAAACTTTCTGACATGCTGAATTGCGGGAGGGGGGAGGTTTCATGACGAAGATTATCGTTACCGGCGCTACGGGGCGAATGGGAAGCAGGATCATGGCACTCGCAAGGGATTATCACGATCTGAGCCTCGTTGGGGCTGTTGAGCGGGAAGGCCATGATCACATCGGGAAGGATGCGGGGCAGATCGCAGGCATCGGCGAAACGGGAATAACGCTGACAGACAGACTTGATGAGGTCATCGGGAAGGCCGACGTCATCATAGACTTCACCTCCCCCGGTGCGACCCTCAGGCATGTTGAGCTTGCGAAAGAGAAAAAGAGGGCGGTCGTCATCGGTACAACGGGTTTTTCGAAGGACGAGCTGAAGTCTCTAAGATCCATGAGCAGCGATATCCCCGTCCTTCTTGCTCCGAATATGAGCGTTGGCGTTAACCTCCTCTTCAAGGTCTTGGGCGACGTCGCAAGGACTCTCGGAGACGACTATGACGTCGAGATCATCGAGGCCCACCACCGGCTGAAGAAAGACGCGCCGAGCGGCACGGCGATGAAGATGGCTCAGGTGATCGCCGAGGCCCTAAGGAGAAACCTTGACGAAGTGGCCGTCTTTGAACGAAAAGGACTGATCGGGGAAAGGAAGAGGAAGGAGATCGGCATGCAGACGGTGAGGGCGGGTGACATCGTCGGTGAGCATACGGTGCTTTTCGGCGGTCTCGGGGAAAGGATAGAGATCACCCACAAGGCTTCCAGCAGGGACACCTTCGCTCGGGGTGCCCTGAGGGCTGCTCTCTGGCTCCACGGAAAGCCCGCGGGCTTCTATGACATGCAGGATGTGCTCGGTCTGAGGTGAGAAGACGGATGGCGAACATGCATCTCTTCTCATAATCTGAATCAGGGAACGAGGTCAACGGATGAGAAACAGGATACTTGTAGCTGACGCGAGTCAATCTTTCTTGGTGAATGTCGGGATTCTCCTGAGCAGGATGGGCTTTAAGGTCATCCCGGTCGAGAACGGGGTTGAGGTCTTAAAACTGATAAAACTGAGCGGACCGGATATCGTCATGCTCGATACGAACCTGGCGGTCATGGATGGTATCACCGTCTTGAAGCATATCAAGGGAGACAGACAGACCGCGAAGATTCCGGTGATCATGACGTCAGACCATTCAAGCAGCGGGACGCTCAAGAAGTGTAAGAGCCTCGGATGTTCGGCCTATCTCCTGAAGCCTCTGAGCGTAGCCGGGCTCCACGAGATCATTCAGAAGACCATGTTTTCGGATGTCGGCACGAACAGAAGGCACGTAAGGGCAGCATTCATCAGAAAGGTGGTCATCACATACAAGAGGCGTCAGTATGAACTCTATGCGGAGACGCTTTCTCAGGGCGGCATCTATGTGAGGAGAATGGATCCCTTTCCCGAAGGCGCGGAGGTCGACGTCGAGCTGCCCCTGAAAGGCGAGGGCTCACTCTCGCTAAAGGGTGTTGTTATCTATACGAAGGGACTTTTCGGCGATGTCTTCAAGGTCCCGCCCGGAATGGCGATTGAGTTCAAAGGGCTTACGAAACGTGAGTCGAAGACCTTGCGGGACTATGTGGAAAATCTCATCGCAGAGGATATCTTGGAGAATCAGGGTGCGTCTTCAATCACGAGGTGAAAGAAGGGAGAAAAGATCATGAAAGCCCTTACCAACGGGAATCTTATTCTTCGGCTGTCTCTGAGAGAAACTCTGTCCTCCGTATCGCTCCGGTAAGGTAGTCTCTGAATTTTTCTGGGAAGAGCCACTGTATCCCTAATTTCTCGGCCCACTTGATGAGCCCCTGATCGGCAGTAATGAGAAGGGCGTCGAGTTCCATCGCAAGGAGGAGGAGGTCCACATCCTCCTTACTGTCAATGATGCCTTCCCTCAATGCCTCCCGGTATTTCCGCCGCAGGTCCTGGACAACCTCGTCCGGTTTCTTCTTCTCCGCGCTCCTCACGGCGCTTTCGGCAACCCGCAGTCCCTTGTTCACACGTTCCCGTATATCCTCAATCAACTCATAGAGGAGGAATGCGGGACATTTCAACTCGTGCTTCTTGGGCGGCTTCTGGTGGAGTACGACGAGAAGGTCACCGGGTATCCTGGCCTGTTCAACAAAATGGAGGAGTTCTCCGAAGACCGAAGGCGGCATGTAAAAATCGAGGATATGTATCTGCGCCGCCAGAAAGAGGAATGTCTCGAGCGCTTCCGTGGGCGTACTCCCGAGGCCCGTTCTGACATCGGGATTCACGAAGAGGCTTGTGTCGAGAACAACCTTTAACGGCGCGCGATGTGCGCCAGGGGAATGGATTCCGTCCGCCTCTTTCTCTTTTTCCTTCTTCTCCGTCACCGGCGGCCGGTCACTGTCTTTATGTCTTGTAGGTGCCATAGAGATTAAACTGATAGGAGTTCCAGGATTTGCAGTTCGAGCATCTTCCGGTCCACTCCTGTGACAGGTAGCCGCAGATTTCACAGCAGTAAGGGAGTGTGAAAGGTTTCTTCATCTCTATTACCCTCTTAAATTCTTCGACTGCCTTGGCCCACTGCTGGTGCCTAAGATAGATATTACCGAGGAGCTGGTGAAGTTCGGGATAGGCAGCACCACTTGAATCGAGGGTCAGCAGCGCATCAAAGGCGTCATCGAGCATCTCGAGACGGTAATAGAGTTTCCCGAGAAAGAATCTCAACGTCTGGTTCTGCGGAGACCTGGAAAGAGAATTCTTGTAGAGCTTAATGAGCCTCGCAGGTTCGCCGAGGCTGAGGAAGAGATCCTCGATGCGGGCGAGGATGATCAGGGAGAGGGTCTGTTCAAAGCCTTTTTCGAGGAAGCCCGCAGCTTCTTCGGTCTGTCCCGCCCTGAGCATCACCTCGGCCAGACCGAGGTAGGCAGGGACAAAGTTCTTATCGAGCCGGAGTAGCGTCCTGAATGCCTTCTTGGCCTTTTCGTACTCGCCGCTTTCGAGGCAGTACCTTCCCTGCTCGTACTTGTATCCCAGGAGAACCGCCTGTCCCCTTTTCCGGTCCTTCTCGTCATGTTCGGCCTTGATGATCGCCTTCTGCAGGCCGATCACCTCATCCCATGCGTCATTTCTTTCGAGGAAATCCCTTTTCATCGAGAGCGCGCTGAGGTTGTCCGGATCGATATCGAGTATCTCGTCGAGGTACATGCGCGAGTCCGAAAGTCTGTTGGCCTTCTCCATCACCCTCACGAGGGAAAAGAGCGCTTCCAGGTTCTGCGGCTCGATATCCTTCGCCTTCTTGTAGTAGGTTATCGCCTTCGAATAATCCTTGTTGCCCGCCGCGATATCCCCCAGTCTCAGAATGGCATCGAGGTGCCCCGGCTCATCCTTCAGTATCTCCTCGAGAGCAGCCCTTGCCTCTTCCTCGCTGTCTGCGAGGATTGCATTGAGCGCCCTCGAATAGAGTTCCTGCACCCTGAGGTCTCTCTTCTGCTTGTGCTGATACTGCCTGTTGTGAATGAACCGCTTCGTATCCCGGACGAAAAAAACAAAGAGCATCACCGCTGCACCGACTGCGGACGAGAGGAGGATGAGGGCTATCTTCGGCATCTCGTAAATCGTCCTGGGGGCGAGAGTAAGGGTGATCGGCTGCATATTGAGCGTTGCGAAATACGCGAGCGCAAGGAGTGCAAGCACGATGAGAAGCAAGGCGATCTTACCCACGAGCGCCTCTTCTCCCACGCATTGAACCGGCCGGGGCTAAGTAAAACTGCATCTCGATCTTCTCCCTATCCTTCGACAGGAATCCTCGGGGCGTCGAGCCAGAGCTTCTCGAGTTCATAATAGTGCCTCGTCTCATCTTCGAAGACATGAACGATGACGTCTCCATAATCCAGTAATATCCAGTGAGCATAGTGTAACCCTTCTATGGAAAGGGGTTTTATCGATTTCTTCCGGAACTCGGACTCGATGTGCTCAGCGATGGCCTTAACCTGCGTTGTGCTCTCACCCGAGCAGATAAGAAAATAATCTGCGATGACGGTTAATCCCTTCAGTTCGAGGATTACCGTATCCTTCGCCTTCTTCGCTGCGGCCGCCTTTGCCGCACATTGCGCTCGCTCGTTACTTTCTAACGGTGTCACTCCTCTCCCGGTAAAGATTATGAGAAATTATATAAGATTCTACCGCATCTGGCAACAGGTATTTTACACTTTTGCCGCTCCTCACAAGCATCCTGACGGAGGTTGCGGATATCGGGAAAGGGGTGATGTTCAGGAGCACCGCTTCTC
>DASPUT010000041.1 GCA_035622735.1 Thermodesulfovibrionales bacterium
GGTATCGACAACAATGAGCCGGCTCACCTTCGAGAGGTCAATCTCCCTGACCCGATAAATCTCGACAGGGTGAAAGGTGGCGATAAACTCCCTCACTTTTTTTTCCTGTGAACCGGGAAAGACGAGCTTCGCATCGGGGTAGAGTTTCTGCGCTGCTATCATGGACGCGAAGGAATCGAAGTCGGCGTTTATGTGAGACGTTATGATTTCCATGGTGACATGTGCTCGCGGGCGGCGGACTGGGAAGAGACAGGAAACGGGCTCAGGATCGTTTCCGTAACGACAACTCCCCCCGCCTACGTGGCGTTTCCATAGAGCGCTACCTGGTTTCTTCCCGTTGTTTTCGCCCGGTAAAGGGCGTTGTCGGAGAAGGTGATGAGTTGCTCGTTTGTCTTTATTCTCGAATTCGGAAAGGATGCCACGCCGATGCTCACGGTGGGTCCCTTGCGTCCCTTCAGGGAGCGGAATTTGTAGTTTTCGATGTACGATCGCATGGCCTCGGCCTTTGAGACCGCACCGGTTTCCGTCGTCTGGGTGAGGAGCATGATAAACTCTTCTCCCCCGTATCGCGCAAGGACGTCACTCTTCCGCGTGTGTTTCTTCAGGACCTGGGCGAATTCCCTCAGGACGGTGTCGCCCGTCCTGTGGCCGAATTTGTCGTTGATCTCCTTAAAGTGGTCGATGTCGATCATGAGGCAGCTCAGGGGAAGCGCATACCGCTCGGACCTGCTGAATTCTTCCTGGAGTCGGTGGTAAAAATATCTGATGTTATATGCCCCGGTGAGGAAGTCGGTTATCGCGAGTTTTTCGAATCTCAATTTTTCGCTTTCGAGCTTTTCGAAGAGGAAGGCGTTATAGAGGGAGTTCGCAGAGACATTCGCGATGGCGTTACAGAGACGGATCTCGTTTTCCGTGAATGCGTACCCGGCACGGGATGTCCTGAGAAAGAGGGTTCCGATGACCTCCTCATGGAAGATGATCGGGATTACCACGATGGAGCGGATACCGAGGGGCGAAATGATATCCTGCAAGCGTTCCAGGAGGGGGTCGGTCGTAACGTCCTTGATGACGACGGGCTCTCTCGATACGAGCGCCTTCTTTATCTCGGGATACTTCGAGAGGTCAAGCTTGATGTTTTTTACGAGGGGAGTCTCGAAGGTAGAAACAACGTGGGCGTACCGCTTGTCGCTGTCGACGCGGATGATGGAGCACCTCGTCACCGGGATGACTTCCGAGATCTTTTTTACGATGAGATAGAATATCTCCTGCGGGTCGAGGGTCGAAGAGACGAGGTAGGTGAGTTCGATGAGCGCCTGAAGGTTATCCGTTTCTTTCTTGAGGAGACCTACCATCTGTCTCCTGTCAAGGACGTTCTTGATCTTGAATTCAAGATCCCCCTCATGGAAGGGACTGATGAGATAGTTTTCCGCCCCGTACTTCATGATCGTCTTGAAGCCGGTCTGAGTGTTCGGGGGGATCGTCGCGATGATTGAAGGCCTTCCTTCAAGGGGAGAGAGGTTCTGCAGCTCATCCGCCGAGACGATGCATAACTGTATACAGTTGTTGCTGTCCGTTGACAGGGCCTCCTTGAGGGAGGCGAGGGTCTGAACAAACTCAACGCCGGACTTGCGCCTCTTCCGGAAGAAGGATTTAAGGAACGTTAGTATTTCACGGTTCTTTTCGTATATGAGTATCCGTTCGCTCATTTCACCAAGCGCTCATGCCCTGAGATTCTGTAGCCATTTTAGCAGATTCTTCGTCGAAAGTGTATTGATTACGTCCCCTTTTTCGAGCCATCCCCTCCGTGCCGTCGAGACTCCGTACGTCATGTAAGCGAATTGGTTCGCAACATGGGTATCGGTGTTTATCGCCATCGGGATTCCCAGCTCTTTTGCCTTCTTCGCGTGGGTATCGTTCAAGTCGAGTCTGAGAGGATAGGCATTTATCTCGATGGCCTTGCCCTCCTCCCGTGCTGCAGCAAAGACGCGCTCCATATCCACCTCATAGGCATCCCGCTCTCCGATAAGCCTCCCCGTTGGATGTGCGAGTATCGTCACATAGGGATTCTTTATCGCCGAGATGAGCCTCCCGGTCAGCTGTTCCTTTGTCTGCCGAAAGCCTGAGTGGACTGATGCCACGACGATATCGAGTTGTCTCAGGAGGTCATCGGGCAGATCGAGGGTATAGTCGCTCCTGATATCGACCTCGGCGCCCATGAAGAGCCTGAATCCTCTCAGACGCCGGTTGATCGCCCGCACCTCCGTCATTTCATCGATGAGCCGTTCTTCATTCAGTCCCCGCGCGACACCGAGCCCCTTTGTGTGGTCGGTGATGGCGATATACTCATAGCCCCGCTCCCTTGCCGCCTCGATGAGTTCCTCTATGGTGTGGCTGCCGTCACTCCGCTTCGTATGTACATGGAGGTCCCCCTTCATGTCCTTTACCGTGATGAGCTTGGGCAGCCTTCCTTCGGCAGCCGTCTCGATCTCGCCGGAGTCCTCTCTCAGTTCGGGCGGGATATAGGGCAGACCGAGGAGCCTGTAGACGTCCTCTTCTCTCCTCCCCCCGAGGCGTTTCTTGTCGGACTCCCTGAATATCCCGTATTCATTCAGCTTCAGCCCCGCCTTCACCGCCAACTCCCTGAGCCGGATGTTGTGCGCCTTGCTGCCGGTGAAGTATGCCAGCGCAGCGCCGAAGGACTCATCTTCAACAACCCTGAGGTCGACCTGTATCCCATCTGCAATAATGACACTCGATTTTGTCGGGCCCTGCAAGAGGACTTCCTTAACCTGAGGGAGATGGACAAAGGCGCTCATGACCTTCCGCGGGTCCCTGGATGTTGCGAGGATGTCTATATCGTTGACGCTTTCCTTCCATCGCCTGAGGCTGCCCGCGAGACAGAGTTCCTTCGCCGGTGCCTTGTCACGCAGTTGGGAGAGTATCTCCTCTGCGATGGGACGAACCCTGCCGATGGGCCTCCGGTCCTTGCCCCTCTTCACCATCTCTATTCCTTTCAGGATGTTCTCCTCTGTCTTCTTCTTTATGCCCGGGAGACCGGACAGCCTCTGATCCCGTGCGAGACGTTCCAGTTCATCAATATCCTTTATCTTCAGGGTTTCATGGAGGAGTTTTGCTGTTTTGGGACCGAGACTCGGAACCGTGAGGAGCACAGAGAGGCCTTCGGGGATCTCCCTTTTCAGGTCATCATGGGTCTTGATCCTGCCCGTTGCGACGTATTCCCCTATCTTCCCGGCAAGGTCGCGCCCGATGCCCGGCACTTCGAGCAGTCTTTTTTCCGGCAGGGAGGCGACATCATCCGGCAGCCCGTCGATGTTCATGGCGGCACGGCGGTAGGCCCTCACCCGAAAGAGATTTTCACCCTTTATCTCGAGCAGATCGGCTATCTCATTAAAGATTCTGGCTATCTGCTGGTTTATCATCTTCTCAGGAGGGCACCCTGCCTCGTGAATCTTTTGGCTTTAAGAGAAAGGGTCATATGTTTTTCAGGAGAGTTAGCAACTCCCCGGCATTCGCGGGCGCATAGCCGGATGCGTCATTGTTGAAGTAGATGAATACGTCCTTCCCCTGCTTGAGATACTTTCGTATTCGAGCGGCGTCGCCCTTCAGTTGTTCACGGGTATAGCTCGAAGCGTAGTTGCCGCCCACACCATGTCTCCTCATGTACACGAAATTCGCGGGTACCGGAAGCTCATCGAGGAAAGGAGGCCAATCGGCCATACAGAGGGAAGCCTTTCCCTTCTCGATGAGTGAGATGACCTTCTTTGTGATCCATGTCTCCTCCCTGAACTCGAAGGCACTTCTCACGTCGTGGGGCTTGAGGAGTTCAAGGAAGTCTGCGAGTCTTGGTGGGTCAACGCGGAGACCGGGCGGCAACTGCCAGAGAATGACGCCGAGTTTATCGCGCAGTGCCGACACCCGTGAGAAAAAGACATTCAGAGGTTCTTCACAGGCCTTCAGCTTCTTCACGTGCGTGATGAAGCGGCTGCCCTTGACCGAAAAGAGAAAACCGGGAGGGGTCTCGGAATACCACCGTGTGAACGTCTCCTTTTCGGGGAGTCGGTAAAAGGTGACGTTGAGCTCGACCGTAGAGAATTTCTCTGCATAATATTCGAGCCAGCGCTTCTTCTGGAGATGCTCGGGATAGAAGATGCCTTTCCAGTCATCGTAGGAGAATCCGCTGCATCCGATATTCAGGGTAGGCATG
>DASPUT010000042.1 GCA_035622735.1 Thermodesulfovibrionales bacterium
GTCCGGGTGCACCAGGCGAGCAAAGTTCTCGCCGATGAGATCGGCTGATCGAAAACCCGTAGTCTTTTCAAAAGACGGGTTCAGCGACGTAATCGAACCATCGGTCGAAAGGGAGTAGATGACGTCTCTCTCGGTTTCAACAAGGTTCTGATACCGTTGTTCCTGACTGCGTGAAAAATCTTCCCTTCGTCTTCTTTCGATCTCGTACCGCCGAATGAGGAGGTAGAGCATCCAGGCCGTTACGACGACGTAGAGCCACCCCTTAAGAAGAGAAAACTTCATGAGCGTCGGAACGTCTCTCAGGAGAAAGGCGAGGAGATTATCGGAGAAGAGTATCCACAGTCCGCCGACAACGGCATAAATGATGCTGATCCTCAGAGGGGTTAACTTCACCGTAGGCGCCCCCGTTCGCTCACTTCTCTCTTCCTCAGAATGCATCTCTCAGAGTCTCCCCGCCATATCTTCCAGCACCCTCAACTTGGAGCGTTCCCCCAATGCGATAAGAACGTCGCCTGACTTGATTGACGTCCTGAAGGTGGGGTTGAAGAGCATCTCGCCATCGCTCCTCTTTATGGCAACGATAATGATACCGAGCTCCCTCCCTATGCCGCATTCATCGAGGGTCGACCCCGCTATTTTCGACCCCTCTTGAACGAAAATCTCCTCCATCTGGAGATCGATATTTCCCGACCTTGTCGCAAACTCGATGAAGTCGACCACTGCGGGTTTCAGCACACTGTGGGCAATTCTCAATCCCCCGATGTAATAGGGAGAGACGACTCGATCCGCGCCTGCCCTG
Organism: Thermodesulfovibrionales bacterium; assembly: GCA_035622735.1. Lineage (NCBI taxonomy): Bacteria > Pseudomonadati > Nitrospirota > Thermodesulfovibrionia > Thermodesulfovibrionales > Thermodesulfovibrionales bacterium. The sequence continues at coordinate 800 of DASPUT010000042.1, forward strand.
AGGAGTTTCTCTTCAGAGCCTTCTTCGCCGGCACGCGCAACGATACTCAGTGCCGGATTCAGTACCCGGGCACTCAGTACGACATAAAGATTCTCCGCGTCAGTCGAGAGGACCGATATAAGACCGGTAGCCCTTTCAATACCGGCCTCTTTCAACACCTCATCCCTCGTCGCATCTCCCCGGATGAAAAGCACGTCACCGCCAGAGGTATCGGGGGCGATCTGTTCCTTCTCTACAACAACAAAATTTGCCTCCTTCTCCTTCAGTTCCTTACAGATAACCTTTCCCATCCTGCCATAGCCACAGACAATATAGTGGTTCCGTAATCCCTTGATCTTTTTTTCCAATTTCTTCCTCCCGAAAATCTCCTGTATCTCCCCTTCAATCACGATTCTCGCCGCATTATTGAAGGTGTAAAGTATTGTGCTGACGCCAAAGACGATGAGAACCAGGGTGAAGAGCCTCCCCATGTCCGAAAGGGGGTGGACTTCACCGTAACCAACGGTTGTTATCGTGGTAACGGTCATATAGAGGGAATCGAATACCGTCCACCTTTCTATTCCCATATAGCCGATTGTCCCGCTCAGGATGACGATCACGATAAGGACGAGGGAAAAGACAAACTGTTTCCTCAAACGATTCATCAACGCACCTTCCCTGCCTCGGGTTTCTTCAGTATTCCATCAATCATCATCCTGAATCTCTTCAGATGCGTCCCTTCCCAGTAGATGTGGCCGCAGGCACGGCATCTCAGGAAGTCATTCCGGAGTAAGAAGACATACTCGGGCACGCTATCTCTCACTTCACCCTTTTCAACCACCCTATCGAGGGCTCCGTTGCATCTCGAACAGCGGCCGGGGATATCGAGAGAACAACCCGAGGAACCGAATGCCCCAAGCACCTCGATGAGCTGCTCGAGAGTATTGTCAGAGTGAACCATGAAAAGGTTTTCCAAGGCTTTCATCTTCTCGAAATGACTGTCCCTTGTGAGGAGAACCCTCCCCTCTCTCAGTGCTATCCTGAGCAGGTCACCGTCGGGCATGCGAGAATCATAGAGTGTGTCAAAACCGAGAAGCCTCAGCCACCGCGCAAGACGACCGAGCATTGCGTCCGCTACGAAATACACACCCTGCCGATCTTTCATCTTGCGCTTGCCGCCCGTCTTCCCAGGAAAAAAGAGAGGGCCATCGTCCTTTACCGATGACCCTCTCTCCATTTGTATCTCAATCCCGGGTTCTTACGCCGCATCTACATTCCGGCTACGTTTCCTCAGGCTGCGCCTCGGAAGAGAGGAGTGGCTGGAATTCCCTCTTCACAAAGGTATTGCGGTATCTCTGCATGCCGGTGCCTGCCGGTACTATCCTCCCCATGATCACATTCTCCTTCAATCCGTTCAGTGCATCGATCTGGGCATTAATCGCTGCTTCGGTGAGCACCCTCGTCGTCTCTTGGAAAGAGGCGGCCGAAACCCAGCTCTCCGTGGTCAGCGACGCCTTGGTAATACCGAGGAGAAGGGGCTTGCCCTGCGCCGGGACGCCGCCTTTCGCCTTGACCTTTTCGTTCTCCTCCTGGAAGACCGCCCTGTCCATCTGCTCTCCGATGAGGAACATCGTATCCCCGGGGTCTTCTACCCTCACCTTCCTCATCATCTGCCGCACGATAACCTCGATATGCTTGTCGTTAATAGAGACGCCCTGGAGCCGGTAAACCTTCTGGACCTCGTCCACGAGATACCTCTGGAGTTCCTGAGGCCCGAGGATATCGAGGATGCTGTGCGGGTTCACCGCACCGTCCATGAGCGGCTCACCCGCCCTTACCCAGTCGCCCTCATGGGCAGTCACGTGTTTTCCCTTCGGAATGAGGTATTCCCTCTGCTCATCCCCGCCCTTCACGACAACGGCGCGCATCCCTTTGTGTGTACCCCTGAACTCAACGACACCGTCGATCTCGGTTACCATCGCCTGCTCTTTGGGCCGCCGGGCCTCGAAGAGTTCCGCAACCCTGGGAAGACCGCCGGTGATATCCTTGGTCTTTGTCGTCTCCCTCGGTATCTTTGCGAGGATATCGCCGGGGTAAACGATGCTTCCTTTGTCGACGAGGATATGTGCCCCCGAGGGCAGCATATAGCGCGCGAGATTCTGGCCTCCCGGTATCTTCAGGGTCGCCTTCCCGTGCTCATCTTTTATGGATATCCTCGGCCTCATCGCGCCGGGGTAATCAACGATGACTTTGTGAGAAAGCCCGGTAATCTCGTCGACCACTTCCTTCACCGATAAGCCTTCTACGATGTCACCGAGGGCGACCCTTCCCCCGACTTCAGTCAGCAAGGGGGTTGAATAGGGGTCCCACTCAACGAGCCTCTGACCGGCTTCGACCTTCTGGTTCTCCTCGACCTTCAGCTTGGCACCATAGACGAGATTGTACTTCTCTCGTTCTCTTCCCTGGCCGTCAACAATTGCTATGAGAGCATTTCGGTTGATTACAACAAGGGCACCTTCTCTGTTTCTAACCGCGTTTATGTCTATAAACTTCACCTTGCCATTGTTCTTCGCATCACGAACCGCCTGCTCCATCACCTTGGCGGCGCCACCGATATGGAACGTCCTCATGGTCAGCTGGGTACCCGGTTCTCCGATAGACTGGGCGGCGATGATGCCGACCGCCTCCCCTATTCCGACTACCTCGCCCCTGGCGAGGTCCCTTCCGTAACACTTTGCGCAGACACCGAATTTTGCACGGCACGTGAGGACGGACCGTATCTTTACCTTATCGATGCCGGCTTCTATGACCCTCTGGGCAACCTCTTCGTCGATCTCCTGCCCTTTCTTCACAACCGTATCTCTTGTGACGGGGTCATGCACATCCTCCACGGTGAACCT
>DASPUT010000043.1 GCA_035622735.1 Thermodesulfovibrionales bacterium
GATCCTCGGAGGCAGCGGAGAGGGCAAGACGACGATCCTCAAACTCGTCATGGGTCTCATACGTCCTGATTCAGGGGAAATACTCATCGAAGGAGAGAACATAACGGAGAAGACCGAAGACGATCTGAGAGAGGTGAGGATGAAATTCAGCATCGTCTTCCAGGAAGGGGCACTCTTCGACTCCCTCGATGTGAAGGAGAACGTCGCCTTCTGCTTACGGGAATACTCTGCGATGTCCGAGGAAGAGATCGACCGGAAGGTGGAGGAATTGCTCAAGAAGGTGGATGTCGAACACGCAAAATACCTCATGCCCGAGGAACTGAGCGGTGGTATGCATCGTCGTGTCGCGATCGCCAGGTCTCTTGCGTCGTGTGATCCAAAGATGTTTCTCTACGACGAGCCGACGAGCGGACTCGACCCGGTGAATGCCGACAATATATGCAAGCTGATCACCGCCCTTTCCGAAGACGGCAAGGGATTCATGATCGTAACCCATAAATTGTCCGACGCCCTCAAGGTGGCGGACAGATTCATCTTCCTGAAAAACGGCATGATAGTATTTGACGGGAACCGGGATTATCTTCTCCAGTCGACGGTGCCGGAAATCGAGATATACGTCAGGGAGTGTAATGTCGTACAATAGTGCTGCATTACCCGGACTTCTCGGAAGGAGGCTGACATGTACGATCTGAAGAAGCAACTTGCCTGGTCGAAGCTCAAGGTCGGCCTCGTCATCACCCTCGCCCTCCTCACCCTGTTCTTTGTCGTCTTCTTTGCGGGCAGCATCGAGAATATCTTCGCGCCGAGGGGTGTCCTCAAGGCAGAGATTCAGGATGTCAAGGGATTGAGGAGAGGTTCTCCGGTTTGGCTCTCAGGGATAGAGGTCGGCTCCGTGAAAAACATACAGCTTCATCCTTCATCTGGGGCGATTGTGACCCTCTCGATCAGGAAGAACGCCCTGGAGTTTGTCAGGAAGGATGCACAGGCGAGCGTTCTCACCATGGGGCTGCTCGGGGACAAATACGTCGAGCTGAACGCGGGCTCGAGCGCTGCGGCACCGGTCAGGTCCGGCGACATGATACGGGGGGCTGCGCAGATTGAGTTAAAGGATGTCGTGGGGACGTCGGCCCAATCGATGGAGCGCCTGACGGAATTCATAAAAAAACTCGATAACCTCGTCACAAAGATCGAGAAGGGCGAAGGGACGATAGCGCAGCTGATATCAGACCGCGCCCTCTACGACAACCTCAGAGAAGCCTCAAAGACCCTGGCGCTGACCGCTAAAGAGATACGGGAGGCGAGGGGGACGATGGGACTCCTTATCGAAGACCCTACGCTTTATAACAAAATGCTCTCAGCGACCGCTTCCGTCGAGGAATTCGGGAAGAAACTGAATACCGGCTCCGGGACTCTCATGAAACTCGTCGAGGACCCGGCGCTCTACAATCGGATGCTCTCGGCAACCGCATCCGTGGAGGAGTTCGGGAAGAAACTGAATGAGGGTTCGGGGACGCTGAACAGGCTTGTTCAGGACCCGTCATTGTATGAGAACCTCAATAAGGCGTCAGCCCAGCTTTCCTCTATTTTAGAGAGGATCGATAACGGCGAAGGAACAGCGGGCGCTCTTATCAGGGACGAAGAACTCGCAAAGGAGTTAAAGGAGACTATCGGCGAGGTCAAGGAATTGGCAGGAGACATCAGAAAGAACCCGGGCCGGTATTTTAGATTCAGTATCATCGGACATTGATGCCCCGTCTAAAAGGATTTCCATGAGTCTCTTCTTCCTCGTATTCTTCCTCCTCTATGGCGGGCTCCATCTCTACGCGTTTCTCAAAGCGAAATCTGCCTTTGCCTTCGGAATCCATGCGGGCCTTCCCCTCGCACTCTTCATGCTCGTCATGGTCTTCGCCCCCGTTATCATACGGCTGTCGGAAAGGGCAGGGCACGATCTCTTTGCACGCCTCTTCTCCTACACAGGATATACCTGGATGGGGGTCCTCTTTCTCTTCTGCTCCGTTTCGCTTCTCACCGACCTTTACCGCTCCGTGATCTCTCTTGCCGGACTTGTTCTGAAGGCCGATCTTTCAGGTCTCGCGTTATCGAATCAGTATGCCTTCTTCCTTCCTCTCGGCGTTGCGCTGTCCATAGCGTTCTATGGATATTTCGAGGCGAGGGACATCAGAACCGAACTGGTGACGATAAAGACTTCCAAGATCCCCGAGGATATCGGAAGACTGAGGATAGTCCAGATATCCGACGTCCATATCGGACTCATCGTGAGGCAGGAAAGGGTGAGCCGGATTCTCGCCGAAGTAAAGAAGGCGGATCCAGACATATTCGTCTCTACGGGCGATCTCGTGGACGGACAGATTAACGGGCTCACAGGACTCTCGGAGATGCTGAGAGAGATCAATCCCCGATACGGAAAGTTCGCGATAACCGGGAACCACGAATACTATGCAGGGCTCGATCAGGCCCTCGCCTTCACGGAGAAGGCAGGATTCAGGGTCCTGAGGGGGGAAGGGCTGACGGTCGGGGGAATGATAAACATCGCCGGGGTCGAAGATCCCGCCGGCAAAGCCTTCGGCCTTTTTCGGGGAAGGACCGAAAGGGTCATACTCGAAAGGCTCCCCCGCGAAAAATTCACCCTTCTTCTCAAGCACAGACCTCTCATCGAAAAAGAGAGCCTAGGCCTCTTCGATCTCCAGCTCTCGGGACATGTCCATAAAGGTCAAATCTTCCCTTTCAGCGTCGTCACCTGGCTCTATTATCCAGTCGCTTCAGGAGGTCGGGAACTCTCCGGTAACGCGTATCTCTATGTGAGCCGGGGGTCGGGCACATGGGGGCCTCCGATCCGGTTTCTGGCGCCGCCCGAGGTGACGGTCATCGATCTTATCCATGATGAAGGGACGAAGAGCCAAGAGGAACACTGAATATCTCACTCATGGCCCGTCCTTATACTTACGAGAGACGAAAATGAGACTGACGAAGAAGCCGATCACATAGCCGAACCCTCCGCACCACAGCACCGCAGCCAGCCAGAACCAAGGGGACAATGGGGAGAGCCGTCGGCAGAGGAGTACCCCAAGCAGGAGTCCGAGAAAGACGCAGGCGATGTTTATCTTGTTGACTGTCGAAAGTCCGGACCGTCTCATCACGCCTCGTATTCTAGCAACCCATGCCGTTCGGGCACAACTCCTTTTTCGCTTCAGGAGAAAGGTATCGGGGGCACTTTGCAGACCCATT
>DASPUT010000044.1 GCA_035622735.1 Thermodesulfovibrionales bacterium
CTATAATGCAGGCGTACAGGCAGATCCGACACTCGACAGAATCTGCATTTACTGCCACGCCCCGCATCATACCATAACGACCGCAGAAGCACAGGCTGCCGGAGTAGACTACTACCCACTCTGGAACCACGATCTCTCCACGATCGCGAGCTACACCCCATACTCCAACACGTATGACGGCACCATCCCGAACAGTATCCAGCACCAGCTGAACGCTGTGCAGGCCGGCTTGGGACAGCCGGGCAGCATTTCTAAGCTCTGCCTGAGCTGCCATGACGCATCCACGGCGGTCAGCAGCTACGGCCATTTTGAGAACGGCGCCGCATCTTCTCAGCACACCGGCAATGTGATGATCACCGCAACTCTCAATGGCAGGTTTGGCATCGGTGTGGGTGGCAATCTCCAGAACCACCACCCGATAGGGTTCGATTACGTCGCGGTTTCATTGATGGACGACGAGATCAAGGATGTGACTTCCACGCTCCTTGGCAACAACCCTTACGGCCTCACGATTAACGACCTTCTCTGGAACAACAAGATGGAATGTTCTTCGTGTCACGACGTTCATAACACGAAAAACACCGGTCTGAAGTTCCTCTGGGTCGAGGACACGAACAGTAACCTCTGTTTCAGCTGCCACAAGAAGTAATCTTCACGACGCACGGAAAAGGGGGATGGGAAACCACCCCCTTTTCCTGTGCTTCCGACAGGTTAATCCGCTGCCCCTGCCCAAGAGACATTCCTTTTCTTCAAGTCTTGAAGACTCGCTGGAAGTTCACCGTTAATCGCAGACATTTGCGCAGGAATGAGGGAAGGACGAGTGTCAGAGGAGATGCCGGGGAAAGACTGATCCTATTAACCGCGAAGTCACACGGTTATCTGAATTCCGGAGGGAGGCTCTCGAGTCTCCATCCTCTTATTCCCTTCTCGTCAACGTACATCCATCTCTGGGTATCTCGCAACGTCTTCATCGTGTAAGAAAAAACGCTGTAGTAGTCGATCTCAACCTCTGCAGTAGCCTGCCGCTTTTCCGCGTTATAATTCTCACCGACAATGCGGAAATCGGTCACCCTCACATCCCTTGCCGCCGCCGCCCTCGCCCTGAACTCTTCGTGAATTGCGTCCGCAGCATAGGAACTCGCCTTGTCCCATTCGTGCCAGCGCAGTGCCTGATTATATGCGTTCAGACTGTCATCAAAGTCTACACGGGTCAGATAGGCGCTGCATGCGGTAAGAACCACCGCGGCAAGAAACAAGAGTAAAAGGTTCTTCATTCTCTCCCCAGATAAAAATCTCCTCCATTTACATGATACCAGAAATCAAGGCGATTATTTCAGCCAGGCGATACATCGTTGCCAGAGAGATGGATGACGCCCCCGTTCCATAAGGTCACCAAATGAATCTTCAGGGCGTTGCTGCCGGTGGCCCGGGGACCGTCAATATTCCTTGTCATCCTCTCCGGCATTGGAACCTCTAACTTGTGCTATAATGGTTCATGAAAATCATGATCCTCGCTTTGATCCTCGTCTTGCCCGCGCTGGCCTACGCCGAACCGTCCATACAATTTGAGGACCCGAGTCACGACTTCGGGGAGGTGCAGCAGGGTCTGCAACTGGAGCATACCTTCGAATTTGAGAATACGGGCACAGAGGACCTCATCATAAGCAGGGTGCTCCCGTCCTGAGGGTGTACGGCCGCGGTGGTTAGTTCAAACCACCTGAAACCGGGCGAGAAGGGCAGGATAACGGTAAAAGTCGACACGGCTGGAAGAAGCGGGATTCTCGTAAAGACTGCCGGTGTCCTGAGCAACGACCCCCAAAAACCGAAGGTCACCCTGACCCTGAAAGCGAATATACAGGAACCCGTGCCTCCCGCCCCGATACCGCAGAGATAGACGGGCCGGATATTTTCTCCTTCGGGCTCAGCTCTGGAACAGCCCCGCCTGTCCTTCGGGGGAATCCGAACGGAGGATCGCAGACATCTTCAGAATGAATTCCTTGTCGACGAGCAGGGTCCCGTCGTTTGTGAGCATGAGAATCACTTCAAAATTCTTGATGATCCTGCCGACATTCTTCAGACACCCTGCGATGAGGACCACCTTCATATCACTCTTATCGAGGATGCCCAATATCCTTGCATACTGCTCCGGGCTCCTCCCGTATATCTCATCTATGAGGAGGATCGCTCCGGTTCCCGAGACAGACTGAAAATCAAAGGCGAGCAGCTCTTTCTCGTCGGCGATGATGTGCATGCCCCGCTTCAGAGACTTGATATAGGCGATATATTTATCATACCCCTTTGGCCTCGGCTTGCCCGCAAAGTCGACGGGGTTTCCGACATAATAGATGTTGTCTGCGTCCCGAAGGGCCTCGATCGTATGGATGATCTTTCCGACCCCCACCTCGCCGCTGATTACAACGCTGCCGGCACTCTCGATGATCTCCCGAATCTCCTCGACGATCGCTTCCGTACTGTCGGCATGGACGTCGGCTCTCTTGGACGCTTTCATACCCTTTCCACCTCCGGAGCCATATCCCTATTCTAATATTTCCGTGAACTTTTTCATAGGAGAACTACGGACATAATCCACCCAGCCCATCCCGGGGCATCACTTCGTCTTATACAGCCTGAGGGAGTTGCCGACAACGATGAGCGAACTTATCGCCATGCAGGCTGCCGATATTATGGGATGTATCTTGCCCGAGACCGCCAGCGGGACGGCGACGAGATTGTAGGAAAACGCCCAGAACAGGTTCTGCCTTATGAGGGAGAACGTCCTCTTCGAAACAGCAAGTAACGTTATGACCGACCTCAAGTCGTTTCGCAGCAATACGACATCAGCGCTCTCCATGGCGATATCCGTTGCGCTGCCGATCGCAACCCCCGCGTCGGCCTCGACGAGAGCCGGTGCGTCGTTGATGCCGTCCCCGACCATGAGCACCCTCTGGCCCGCTTCCCGCAACAGTCTGACTTTGTCCGCCTTCTGAACAGGCGTCGCCTCGGCATCCATGATGGAGATCCCCGCTTTCCTGCCGATCTCCTCGGCAACAGCATTGCGGTCGCCGGTGAGGAGACCGACACCGCATCCGAGCTGTCTCAGTCTTTCAACGACCTCTGGCACCTCAGGCCTCAGGTCATTCGAGAGTACGAGCCACCCCCTGAGAACCGCTCCCTCAGCAAATCCCGTTATCGTGTCGCCACCTGATGAAAGGGCTGCGAAGTCTTCCATCTGTGTATCGCTCATAACCACGCCTGACGATTGCAGGAAAGAGGGGTTCCCAGCCAGCAGACGTCTTCCGTTCATCAGTCCCTCGATGCCTTTTCCCGGGTGCGTCGTGGATGACTCGATACGATAGAGATCTTCATCCCTCATCCCCTTACGGAGGGCGTGTGCAATCGGATGGACCGAGCCCCTCTCGAGGGATGCCGCCAAGATATGAAGTTCCCCTCTGCTTATTCCATAGGTGGCCAGGTTCATTAAGGAAGGAATCCCGGCAGTCAATGTGCCGGTCTTGTCAAAGGAGACAAAATTCGTCCGCGCAACGGTCTCGATGGAATCGCCCCCCTTGACAAGTACGCCCCGGGACGACAGGATCGTCGTAGAGATGAGGATCGCGAGGGGTGTGGCGAGACCGAGCGCACAGGGACAGGCTATGACGAGAACCGATACGGCGTAGACGAGAGAGACCGAAAGGAGATGGGTCCTGAGAAACCAGAAACCAAAGGTCATTCCGGCGACAAGAAAAATGGCCGGTACAAACCAGCCAGCGACGATGTCAGCCAGCTTCTGGATCGGGGCCTTCCGAGCCTGTGCGTCCTCCACGGCCCGGATGATCCCGCTGAGCAGCGTGTCGCTTCCGACCTTTTTCACCTCGAGAACGAGACTCCCCGTGAGGTTCATCGTCCCTCCGAATACGGCGGAACTCTCTGTCTTCCTCACAGGCACGGACTCGCCCGTCAGCATCGATTCATCCGCTTCTGAGTGGCCGCCTAGTACGACGCAATCGACCGGGATTCTTTCACCGGCGATAACCTCAATCCTGTCTCCCACCTTAAGGGTCGACACGGGGACACTCTCTGAAAAGGGTTCGCCCGAATCCGACTGTCTCATGATTCTCGCCTCTTTCGGCTGGAGACTGATAAGAGACGATATCGCCCCGATCGCCTTCACCTTTGCACCTGTCTCGAGAAATCTGCCGAGGAGTATGAGGGTGATGATCATGGCTGCGGTGTCGAAATAAACCTCGCCTCCGGTAAAGATCGCGAAGACGCTGTATGCATAGGCACTGAAAGAGCCGATGAAGATGAGCGCGTCCATAGTAAAGGCGCGGTTCCCTATGCCCTTCACCGAGTTTCTTAGAAAGGGATATCCGCAATAGAAGATCACGGGAGTGGTGAAGGCCCATGAGATGAGTTCGAACATCTTCCGGTAGAGAGGGTCGATCCCTTCAAAATACCCTGCATAAAGTGCGGTGGTATAGAGCATGAGTTGCATCGACAAAAAGGAAGCGGTACCGAACCTGATGAGCAGGTCTCTCTTCTCTCCCTTCAAGGCTTCCTCGATCGCAGATCCGGAATAGGGCCGCGGCGCATATCCAAGGGATGCGATTTTTTTTAGTATCGTAGCAAGACTGATCCTGTCGGTAAGCCACGCTATTCTTGCCCTGTGCGTGGCATAATTAACCATGACAGACAGAATCCCGTCGCACTTCATGAGAAAATGCTCGATGAGCCATATGCAGGAGGCGCAGCGGATACCGGTGAGATTCAGGTCTAACGCCGCTTTATTCCCTTCTGTTCTGAGGGCGGCCTCGAACAGATCCGTCGAGACATCCCCTTCCTCGGGAGGACCAGGGGTCCATCCGTTCCTTCTCTCATAAAACGCGTCGAGACCCTCATCATGGATCAGGCGGTATATCCCCCGGCAGCCGTTGCAGCAGAAGACCCTTTGGACACCCTTCACTTCATCATGAATTGCTTGCCCTTCCGAGAATGTCAGAAGGCAATGGTCACACTTCAAGGTGGCCATCTCTTAACTCCGTTCCACCAGGTCCAGAAACGTTACACGCCGGTCCAGCTGATGTCTCATCGGAGGGCCCGGTAAACAAAGAGCGATCCCGCGAGAATCAGCATAATGGCAGCTCCTTTATAGAGGGTATTTCTCAACCGCTCCGCCCGCGCCGAGACAAGCCGTCCGAACAGAAAGAGCGCGGGAGAAGTTCCGAGTCCGAAGAGAAAGAGCAGCGACATGCCGCGAAGAAAGCCTCCTGCCCCGCTTCCCGCCTCTGCTCCTGCGCCTGCAGCCGCGATGAGGGCGGTATAGAGGAGACCGCACGGAAGGAAACCGAGCACGAGGCCCATAGGAAAGTATGCCCCGACTGTCTTTATGCCCGATATGAACCGCACGATTCCGGCAATGCTGCCGGTGAACAGGTTCGCCCTCCCGAGCCTTGTCGGGAACGGCAGCCATCCGCCCGCAGCGAGTCCCATCATGACCATCAGCACCCCAACGGCAGCGAGGGTGATATTCTGGATACGTTCGATAGATCTGACGACACCGGAGAAGGAGCCTGTTAATCCCATGATTCCCCCAAGAATGCTGTATGTCGTGACCCTCCCGAGGGTGTAGAGGAGATGGGGCATGAAGGCCCCTAGCCTTCCCGTCATGCCCTCTTGCGGGGCGGCAGATCCTCCCAGGGGTAACGAGTATGCGGCGACAACGGGACCGCACATGCCGATGCAATGGCCGAACCCTCCCAGGAGACCAGAGACAAAAATCAGGACATAGAGAGAATCAGTGGGTAACATGAAAGAGAAACTCAACCCTGCCGAGATCCGGTATCTCGAGGGTCCCTCTCCAGAGACTCCTGCCGCTCGGGCATCTCGGTATTACTCCCCGTCCCGCGTATTTCCCTTCGGCGGTCCTTTTCAAAATAACACGGTTCTTTCCCATATACATTCCCGGCATCCCGAGATCGAGAGTTATTCCTTCAGCCTCCTGATGCTTCCTTGTGTCCAAGGAGGAAGGAGCGGGGAGAAGGGTTACAAGAAAAGTGAGTTCTTCCATCGCCCTCACCGGCGTAGGGTCTATAGCGAAGATGACCGTCTTCTCTCCCACAGTTCTTGAACATCGACCCCTGTCGATTTCGCAATCGTCCGGAGATTGACCTTCCCTGATCGCGGAGAAAAGAGGGATCGCCGTCGCCACTGCGCTGAACAGAAGAACGAACAAAACCACTATCCTTTTCTGATAGGATCGGTTCATCATCTCCACCTCTCACCCCGGCCCCTTTTCCGCGAATATCTTTTCATCGAAAACAGCTCTTTTCCCTCCGGAGGCGACACGGATCTTCATCTCCCAGTGTCCGAAGAGCGGCAATCGCACGTCTGCATTATATATCCCGCCGGGCTGTTCATCTGCACGGTAAGTCTTGTCATACGCGCTCGTCGAAGGCCTGCTCACCGTAATCGATACGTCCGCAGCGGAAAGAGGCTTCCCTTCCCTATCGGATATCAGGAGGAGAAGATCATTGTCGCCGGTTCTGAAGCCTTTTGTTCTCACCTCGACCTTCCACCCCAGAGACGCCTTCTCCTTTTCGAGCGAATCCCATGCAAGCCCCGTTTCATAGGGCTTCTCGACCACAATCCCCTCGAAGCTCCTCATCCCGACAACGATCACGCCAATGACTGAAGCGAGACCGAAGATGGTCACGATGATGATCGCAGCTTTCACTTATGCCCCGGGATTCTGAAGTTCGCTTTTCTGGACAGTTTCATTGTATCATCTCCCACCGGGACAAGGGATATCTCGATCTCCTTTGTCCCGGCATTCTTGCCGAGGTTTGCGTCCGAGACATATGTCGTTATCCGTCGATGATCCCCTGCCTTGAGAACAAGCCTCTCGGGAGTTATCTTCATGCCGTTCCCTGCCGCAGAAACCCGGATCGAGAGATCGAGATCGCGCCTTCCCCTGTTTTCCACGGACAAGAGATAGGAATTCAGCGTGCCGCCATTCTCATTCATCCTCGGAGTGAAGTCATAATTGGGAAGGACGGTCATATCCAGCGCTCTTCTGGAAGAAGACAGGTAGAGTAAAGAGACGAGGGCGACCGCGGTCAGAGAGCCGATCAGGAGAACGTTTCCTCTCAGTATCCTTCCGGTCTCCCCTGGAAACCCCCAGAAATACCCGATGAGGGATTTCCTCTCCTTTCGTGTCATAATCTTCGTGCATTGATCCAGGCATTCAGCACAGTTGATACACGCCGCATTCATGCCTTGCCGGATATCGATTCCGACTGGACAGGTCTTCACGCAGGCCATGCAATTGACGCATTCGTCCTTCCTCCCCGGGTCAAAGGCGATGAGAAGGGTTCCTGAATCATAGAGCACGCTCTGAAGCCGGGCGTAGGGGCAGACCGTTGAGCAGAAATGGTGCCGGAGGAAGGCGAAATTCAGAAAAAGAATCATGGTGAGGACGATCCAGAAGCCCGAGATGGTCCGACCGAGGTCCTGAGAGAAAAGCCTGCCGATAAACTCGTAGGGAGAGACGAAGTACCAGATGAGGTTCGCTCCGATGATGATGCTGATGCCGAGTATCGCTCCGTACGCCAGCGCTCTGTGAGCCGCTCCTTTTTTGTCCGCCCTGTCGAGGAAGCGGGTAAAATCGACGATGACGGTCTGAGGGCAGAGCCATCCGCACCATATCCTTCCGAAGAGGATCGTTGTCAGGATAACGAGAAATGTAAAGAAGATCAGTGCGATAAGCACGATGAAGAACTCTTCCATCCAGATACTGACGCCGAGGACATGGAGCCTCAGGGTAGGAATATCGAACCGCAGGGCGCTCTCGCCATCTATCTTCAGGAAAGGCAGGCCGAGGATTACGAGCCCCTGGAGCACCTCGATGAGGCGCCTCCAGGGCTGTATCCCTTTACTCATCATCATCGAGCATCTTGTATTTCGGTTCTTCCACCTTCTTCTTTCTCTTCTTCGAATAATAAAAGCCGATGATGATGCCGAAGAGTATGACAAGAGTTACGCCGAAAACGATATATGCGATTGCGAGCGAGTTCATGCTATCTTCTACCGTCCTCCCTCTTGACCAGGCTCTGGTTGTCCCGTCACGCGGCCGGGACGCAAACGCCCCCTATCGTTTTCCCCGCGCACTGAAAAAGACGACGAGAATCCCGACTGCCGCCGCGGTCGTGAAGCCTATCGTCGCGATGATTGACAAATCCATGAATAACCTCCGCCCTATCTTATTTCTTGAGAGACTCCTCGTACGCCTTCTGCTGTGTCCATCCGCTGATCGAGGGAGAATAGGCGGCAAAATAATAGATACCCCAGAGGATGAGCCCCCAGAAGAGTATCAGCCAGCCGATGGGGATCTTCCTTTTCGCGTCCACGCCCTCCTCGACGAGAAACTCCTTGAGTTCATCTAATTCCTCATGTCCTGCCATCGCTCCCTCCTATTTTCCCTGTAGAGACCTGATATAGGCGATCAGGGACCATATCTTGTTCTTATCCAGTGAGGACCCGAAAGGCGGCATCCCGCCTTTTGCCTTTCTCCCCGCGATCTCCGCTCCGGGTTGCGTTCCCTGCGATATGATGCCGAAGAGGACACCGTCGCTCACGTCGCCTTCCTGATAAAGCCAGACATTGTCGACGAGGCTAGGCCCGATGCCGCCTTTGCCGTCAGCGCCGTGGCAGACCGCGCAGTTCGCGCCAAAAATCGCCTTCCCGTCGGCTATCGCCTTCGGGTCTCCGGCGAGGGGGTTCTTCTCCGCGGCTTCCGCAGCCAGAGGGGCCGCCTGCTTGGCAACTGCGATGCCGATCACCTGCATGTAGGCGACGAGGGCTGCCAGCTCTGTCTTTCCTTCGAGCGCCTTGATGTCTTCGGGAGTGTAAGGAAATCCGAGGGCAGCCATATGAGACTCGATTTCCCGCGGATCCACTTTGCGGTCCTTAAGCCATCCATAGGCTGGCATGTTCGATTCGGCAAAGAAGGCCTGGGGGCTCTCGAAGTGGCCGTAGTGCCATTCGTCGGGATACTTGCCGCCGATCCTCGCGAGATCGGGTCCCGTCCTCTTCGATCCCCAGAGAAAGGGATGGTCGTAAGCGAATTCGCCCGCCTTCGAGTAATCGCCGTATCGCATCACCTCCGTCTTCAACGGACGTACGGTCTGGGTATGACAGTTGTTGCACCCTTCACGCTGGTAAATGTCCCGGCCTGCAAGCTGGATGGGCGTATAGGGTTTCAGGTTTTCGAGCTTCGGATGCATCTGGGAAGTGAGCATCGGCGCGAACATCGTGACGACCGTTCCGACGAGGATCGCCACGGTCGCGAGCACCGCAAAGAGGACCGGGCTTGTATGGAGCTTATGATGGAAGTCGCTTGCCATGGTCCACCCCCTATGCCTTCGCCGCGGCAAGGGACTTGCCCCTGCGCATTGTCATGTAGACATTGTAGATGAAGAAGAGCATCCCGACCGTGAATATGACGCCGGCTACCGACCGTAGTTTCCAGAATGGATAGTTCCTCACGAGAGTCTCCATGAAGGTATACTTCAGGCTTCCGTCCGGATTCACCGCCTTCCATAAGACCCCCTGCTGAATGCCGGTAATCCACATCGTGATAGAGAAGATGAGCTGCCCGATCAGGACGAGCCAGAAGTGAATGTTCGCTATCTTGACACTGTATATCTCGGTGTTGTAGATCTTCGGTATGATGTAGTAGATCGAGGCAGCGACGGTCATCGTGACCCACCCCATCGTCCCCATATGCACATGTCCCGGTACCCAGTCGGTGTAATGGATGAGCTGACTGACGACCCTCAGCCCCTGAGTGGGCCCTTGAACGGTCTGGAGACCGTAAAAGGTGATCCCGAGGAGAAAGAACTTCGTAAGGTAGTTCGTCCTCGTCTTTTCCCAGTCGGAGCCGACTGTATAATAGCCGTTCACCACAGACCCCCATGATGGGGCGATGAGAAATACGGTAAAGACGATGGCGAGCGTCTGTATCCAGTCCGGAAGAGGCGTATAAACGAGGTGGTGCGCGCCGGTCCAGAGGTATGCGAAGACAAGCGACCAGAAGGCGATAATCGAGAGCCTGTGGCTGAATATCGGGATGCCCGTCGCCTTCGGCAGAAAATAATAAAACATCGCGAGGATCGGCGTGGTGAAGACAAATCCGACGGCGTTGTGGCCATACCACCACTCGACATTCGCGCTGTTCACTCCCGCGAAGAGATGGTAGGACTTGAAGAGCCCCGCAGGGATCGAGAGGTTGTTCACGATATAGAGCACCGCCACGGCGATGACGGTGGCGATGACGTACCAGAGCGAGACGTACATCTGCTCTTCCTTCCGCTTGATTATCGAGGCGAAGACATTCACCGCGAACATCACCCAGAGTATCACGACGCCGATGTCGAGCGGCCATTCCAATTCCGCGTATTCGTTCGACTGGTTCATTCCCGCGAAGAGGCTCAGGGCCGCGAGCGCGATCGCCACATTGAAGAGATAGAGTTGAAACCGCGCGAGCTTCGGGAAGACAAGGGGTCTTCTTGTAAGACGCATCACGATGTAATAGGAGATGCCGAATATCGCGCCGACCCCCAGTCCGAAGGCGAGCCCGTTCGTATGGACGACCCTCAGCCTCCCATAGGTGAGGAAAGGCGGGAAGTTCAGCTCGGGCCTCCAGAGCTGCACGGAGATGAGGAGCCCTATGAGGATGCCGACGACACCCCAGAAGATGGAGGAGACGATGAAACCGCTGACCGTCTGATTATCGTACTGATAATCACTCATGTCGATACCTCCTCAAGAAAAAAGTATTGCAAACTCCGACGGAGTCAGGGACGAAATCACGAAGCACCGTAATCAAGATAAACGTAATCCCATTTTCTCGTTTTGTCAAGCGAAAAGTTTAGGTTTCTTTATAATTCTATCAAAAAGCGGACAAAATGCAACCTTCGCAGGGGCGCCCATCTCCCGTCCGGCACATGCCGGATATCCCGTGATGGCAGAGGGCGAAGTCATATTTCAGGGGGTCCTCGGCATCGAAGGCCTTCAGGGAATCGGTAATCTCGACCGCAGCCCTCCAGTCCGCGGACTTCCTCCCGGTGAGGCCGAGACATCGTCCGATCCTAGCGATATGCGTGTCAAGCGGGATCACGAGTTTACTCTTCGGTATACCCTTCCAGATACCAAAGTCGATGTCCCTGTCCCGTATCATCCAGCGAAGAAAGAGGCTCATCCTCTTGCACGCGCTGCCTCCTGCCGGAGAAGGGAAAAACTGTGCCAGACCGGGCGGGTGGACGTTCTTCCCGTAGACGGCTGCCGTGTCGATAGACAGCATCTCTCCGACGAGTCCGGCAAGCGCCTTTCCTGTATTCTGATCTTCGCGGTTATAATGCGCCTTGAATGCCCGTTCGAATGAAGCGTGTCTTTCGAGAAGTCTATGAGTGATAAAGAGGAGGCAGACGATGTC
Organism: Thermodesulfovibrionales bacterium; assembly: GCA_035622735.1. NCBI lineage: Bacteria > Pseudomonadati > Nitrospirota > Thermodesulfovibrionia > Thermodesulfovibrionales > Thermodesulfovibrionales bacterium. The sequence continues at coordinate 11,492 of DASPUT010000044.1, forward strand.
CCTGGACTCATTGAAACGGTATTTAAACCCAAAGAGCCTTCCCTGCCGCTTCACATCAAAATTCATGAGAAATGAATAGGGACTTTTACCCATAATCGTTAGGATCCTCTCTACCACCGGTTTAAAGAGATCGACCCTCCCGTAGGCGAGGCAGGAGGCTATAAAAGCCGAGACCTCTCTGTCCTTCCGGTCCTTGTAGCGGTGGGGGAATTCGATGGGGTCATGCTTCAGCCGGTTGTCAAAGTCGAAGTCATCGTAAAATTTGTCAAGAACATGCTTAAGAGATTTCATCGTCGGCGTGTCTGCTTTGAGATTTGTTCGCCCTTCCCCGGGTCTTACCACAGAATACAAAACTACTTTTTGTCTATGATATCACACAAGGTTGGTTCATTGTCATAGAAGAAGCGCATTGTTGATGCATCAAGTCTATTGTGATATAGTTTCAATCAGATCCAGCGAAAAATGAGCTTGCCCCTACGCCTCAATATTGTCATGTAACAAAGGAGAACTATGAAAGACACATTAAAGCCCGGAATCGAATCGGAATTTACGTTTCATATCCCGGAGTCGAAAACCGTTCCGGCATTGTACCCCGAATCAACAGAATTTCAGGAGATGCCGGAAGTATTTGCAACCGGGTTCATGGTGGGTTTTCTTGAATGGGCGTGCATTAAGGCGATAAATCCTCACCTTGACTGGCCGAGTGAACAGACTGTCGGCACGCATATCGATGTGAGTCATATAGCTGCGACTCCACCGGGTTTTGAAGTAACTGCAAAGGTGAAACTCATCGAGGTCGACGGCCGGAGGTTATTATTCGAAGTAGAGGCGCACGACGGCGTAGAACTCATCTCAAAGGGAAGGCACGAGCGATTTATAATCAAGAAAGAGAAATTCGATTCAAAGATGAAAGAAAAAATCACGAAAAAAAGTTCATAACATGCAATTGTCAAAATTTGTGTTTACATATGTTGAAACAGAACTTATGACTAGCACTTTCATATGGACCCCATGTCCCTTTCTTCTGTGCTGGTCTGAGCAGTTCACCGACGACTCAACAGAGTCATCTCTTATATTAGATTCTCGGTTTCCGATCCAAAGCCGTCTTCTTCTGGATAGTTATGAGGGTGCGGGTTTATGTCGAAATCACCAGATTTGAAACAACAATTGGTAATGGGAAAGGGTGCCTCTCGTCGATCTCAAAGAACGCTCTATAACCAAGAAAATACTACCAAGAAAATACTATTTGACAAGCCCCTCTAATTCATGATAAAAGAATTACAAAGTACTCTCTCTATCAATCACACATAGAAATTTTCATGTGTGAAAATGCGTACGTAACAAAATAGCAGCATAGTCATGAGACTGCTTAAAAAAGAGAGACGGAAGAAGGACGACATATGCGGAAGGAGGGAACTTATGAAACGATATGCATGGCTTCTATTCCTTGTTCTAGCCTTTTTCTTAGCTTCCTCGGCAGTTGCCCAACCTAACCCGGAGCGTAACGCGTACTTCGGAGAGACCCATCAGCACACCAGTTGGTCGGTGGATGCCTGGCTCTTTGGCAACCACATCACCGGGCCAGCCGATGCGTTGCACTACGCCCAAGGACAGACGATCAAACACCCGCTGGGCTATGACATCAAGATCGAGACGCCGCTCGACTTCATGGGGGTGACCGATCACTCGGAATACGTTGGGATTACGAAGGCTGCCAACACTCCCGGTTCGGCCGTAAGCAAGCTGCCCGAAGCTCAGGGACTGATCCTCAAGGACCCCAAAAACCCGCAGGACGTCCTGAAGGTATTCATGTATCTCGTGTCCTTGGTGAACAAGCCGCCCATTAAGGCATTCATGACCCCGGAGGTGGCAGGCTCGATCTGGAAGGAAAACGTCAAGATCGCCGAGGAGAACAACCACCCTGGAAAGTTCACGGCTTTCTGCTCGTACGAGTACACCTCTCAGGTCAATTTCCGCAATCTGCACCGCAATATCTTCTTCCGCGATTGCGCGAAGGTGCCGGAGATGCCGTACTCGATGCTCGATTCGTGGCACCCGGAAGATCTCTGGGCCTGGATGGACACTCAGCGCAAAGCGGGCAACGAATTGCTGGCGATTTCGCACAATGCAAATCTCAGTGACGGCTGGATGTACCCTACCGACATGGACAGCTTCGGTCGGCCGATCGACGCGGCATGGGCTGCCACACGCGACCGCAACGAGCGACTGGTCGAGATCAAGCAGATTAAAGGGCAGTCGGAGACCCACCCGCTTCTCTCGCCCAACGACGAGTTCGCCAATTACGAGATCATGAGCTTCCTGATCGGACTTCCGGACACTTCCGGTCGCATTCCGCACATCGTCGGCAGCTATGCCCGGCAGGCGCTCAAGGACGGCCTGACGATGCAGGACACGAGGGGTTACAACCCGTACAAGTTCGGGATCGTCAGCGGCTCCGATTCGCACAACACCGGTACGCCTTATCGCCAGAACAATTTCTACGGCGGCCACGGCATCAATGACGGCACGATTGAGACACGCATGTCGGGACACCTCTTCACCGGGATGGATGTGCGGTTAGAAAATCCCGCCGGCGTGACCGGCGTGTGGGCGGAAGAGAACACGCGGGCCTCGCTCTGGGATGCCATGTACCGCAAGGAGACTTTCGGCACGAGCGGCCCCCACATCAAGGTGCGCTTCTTCGGCGGGTGGGACTATAACGCGGCCACGATGAAGGGCAAGGGCTGGGTCAAGGCGGCCTATAACCGTGGCGTTCCAATGGGTGGCGACCTGCCGCCAGCCAAGGCGAAGGCGCCGAGCTTCGTGGTGTGGGCGGTGAAGGATCCGACCTCCGGGAATCTGGATCGTATTCAGATCGTGAAGGGCTGGACGAAGAACGGCCAGAGCTTCGAGAAAATCTTCGATGTGGTCTGGTCGGGAAACCGGAAAATCAATCGTGCCGGTGTACTGCCACCGATCCAGAGCACTGTAGACATCGACAAAGCTACCTACAGTAACACAGTGGGCTCGACTGAACTGAAGACGGTCTGGACTGATCCGGAATTCGATGCCAGCCTGCATACGTTCTACTATGCCCGCGTACTCGAAATCCCGACGCCGCGCTGGAGCACGATTCAGGCGAGGCAGATCGGCATCGCGCCCCCAGACAACGTCTCGGCCACCGTGCAAGAGCGGGCATGGAGCTCGCCGATCTGGTACACGCCCAGCTCTGAAGCGCGCAAGGCCGCCGCTCCGGGTCTGAGGGTCGCCGATCTGACAGCGAAGGGTGCTCTCGCGCTCAACGACGAACAGCTGAAGGAGCTGCTCGTCGGCAAGTCCGTCTGGTTCAGCAACACGGTCACCAGCGAGGTATTCAAGGCCAACTACGACGTCGACGGAAACATGATCATCATGCACGTGGGCCACGGTGCGAAGCTCCCGAGTGCGGTGGGCACTCTTGCGAAGAACAGCTATAAGATCGTGCCGACGCCGTATTCGATCAAGAGCGGTAAGATCGTCACAATGATCGCCAATACACCATTTGAGGTGGCGGTATTCAAGATGGGCGACAAGTATTACGGCGCGCGGAGCAACGAATTCGGCTACGCCAACTACGAGATTCTCGCCAAGGGACCGGCCAACCTCGTCAAGCTGGGCAAGGGTGAATACGATAAGGAAAGCCAGGACTCGTTCCTACATACAAAAACAGAGGAGTAATCTGGAGTTTCACTTCAATAGTCCGATGTGCGCATCGTCCCCGCGAAATCGGGAACGATGCAGTGGCACACGAATCAGACCCTTTGGGCTGATCGAACAGCCGTGGTTGGGGAACGCTTTGACGCTGCTCACATTATTGGTGGCCTGTGCGCTCTCTCCAGCCGCCTGGTCCTGTGCATTCGACGATCTTTCAGACGCCGAAATCGCTCGGGAGGCAATCTACATGGTTTATCCCGGCTCTGCTATGGTGAGCAGTGCGGTGTGGCATGCGCAGATGGAAGGTGTGCTGGAGCGCAACGCGTCGGCCGCAATCACGGACTCGCCTCACGCCGCGATACTGGCAAGGGCTGGTGCGGCCCTTACGCAACTCAAGGCTCGTCTTGCCTTGTTGGAGCCGATGCCTCCGAGACAGGGGCTGGCAGTCGCGCTGCTTGATTCGGCCCTCTGGACCCGGTACGAGTTGCACGACGGGGAGTTGCAGATGACCGTTGACGTGGACGGCCCGGCGCTTGGCGATGTAGTTTTGGTGAGCGAATATGCAGCGATTGAGGCGCTGGCGGCGGGGTCGATGAATTTTGCCGAAGCGCGTAAACTCGGAGTGCTGCGGCTGTACGGTGACGCCCGCGCCAAGGCAAGGATTCAGCACTGGCTGATGTCTATCTTATGAAGCGTGTATTGCGTGAACCGCTTATTCATTTTCTACTGCTCGGCACTTTGCTATTCCTCATCTATCACTATGTGCAGCCAGACCGCGGGGCGGCTCCATCATCGAAGCAGATCCAGCTCACTCTCGACGAGGCGGCGCAGCTCGTCCTGGTGTTCCAGTCGCAGTGGCGGCGCGAGCCGACGCCGGAGGAATTCACCCGGATGGTCGAGGGCAAGGTTCAGCAGGAGGTCCTCTACCGCGAGGCACTGGCGATGGGACTCGACAAAAACGACGAGATCGTCAGGCGCCGGATGGCTCAGAAGATGCAGTTCCTTGCCGAGGACGTAGCCGCTGCCCATGAGCCAACCAGAGCAGAACTGAAAGCCTGGTATGAGAGGAACAGCGACAAGTTCGCCCAGCCCAGCCGCGTCAGCTTCCGTCATCTTTATTTTTCTCCTGACCGACGCGGCGAGCGCGCCCGCACCGACGCAGAACGAACGCTGAAGCAGCTTGCCGGTCAGCCACAGGAATCAAAGCTCGCCAAGTCTCTCGCCGATCCTTTCATGTTCCAGGACTACTATCGCGACCGGGCGCCGGAATTCCTCGGCAAGGAATTTGGGCCTCAGTTCGCGCAAGCCGTCGAGAAACTGTCGTCAGGTTCGTGGCAGGGGCCGATAGAATCCGGCTTCGGCTGGCACCTCGTGTTTGTCGATACCATAATTCCCGGGCGCGTGCCGGCATTCGAGGAGATCGAACCGGACGTGAAGACCGCTTGGCTGGGAGAGCAGAAGGCCCTTGCCTGGGCAAAGGCGTACAGGGACATGCGCGCCAAGTACACCGTGCTCCTGCCTGCTCCTCCCGACAAGGGATCGGCTCACGCCGCCGTTGCTCCTCCGGGGAAGCAGACGCCTGCTTCATCGAGCGAGGTCGTCCCGCAGTGAGCGGCGCGCAGAAGCATTTCGGTCGACTTTGTGCGGCTCTGCTGCTCGCGATACTTTGTGCGGCCCCGGCAGTGCGAGCACACGAGGCACGGCCCGCTTATCTTGAAATCAAAGAAACTGAGTCCGGTCGATTCAGTGTGCTATGGCGCACCCCTGTCCTATCGGGGATGCGCCTGCCGGTTATGCTGAAGATTCCGGGCAGTGTGCAGAACCTCAAGGAGCCGATAGTACAGGAACTGGCGGATTCTCTGGTTGAGCGCCGCTGGATCGACGCAGGTCCGAATGGGCTGGCTGGCAAGCGCATCGAGTTCGTCGGACTTCAGCTGACGATCACCGATGTGCTCATTCGCGTAGAGATGCTGGATGGCAGAAAGTGGACAACCATCGCCCGCCCGTCACAGCCGTGGGTCGAGGTTGCGGCTTCGCAAACCCGGTTAGGCGTGGCGAGCACCTATATCGTGCAGGGCATCCGCCATATTCTCTTCGGCGCCGACCACATGCTCTTCGTGCTGGGGCTCCTGCTGATCGTGTCTGACCGCTGGATGCTTCTGAAGACGGTCACCGCATTCACAATAGCGCACAGCATCACGCTTGCCGTCGCAACGCTCGGATACGCGGAGGTACCGGTGCTCCCGTTGAATGCCGCGATTGCGCTGAGCATCCTCTTCCTCGGGCCGGAGATTATTCGCTCTTGGCGAGGGGAAACGAGCTTCACGATTCGCCATCCCTGGGTGGTTGCGTTTGCTTTCGGGCTGCTCCACGGTTTTGGCTTCGCCAGTGCGCTGACCAGCGCGGGGCTGCCACGGCATGAGTTGCCCCTAGCCCTTGTCAGCTTCAATGTCGGCGTAGAACTCGGACAACTCGGTTTCGTCGGACTGATTCTGGCGCTGGAGCATTCCTTCAGAATCCTCGAAGTCCGTTGGCCGCGATGGGCACAGGCCCTTCCGGGATACACCGTCGGTTCCCTGGGAGCATTTTGGACAGTGCAGCGCGTTATATTGCTTTTTGGGGCAATGAGATGAGAATAACACGGCAGTACAAATGGGCACTGGGCATGGCTGTGCTGGCGATGCTCCGGGCAGAGTCGGCATTCGCGCACGCACAACAGGGCCAGGCCGCTGGTTTCCTGACAGGCTTAGGTCATCCGCTTTCAGGGCTGGATCACGTTCTGGCAATGGTAGCTGTCGGCCTGTGGGGCGCACAACTCGGCAGCCCGTTCATCTGGCTATTGCCGGTGGCGTTTCCTCTGGTGATGGCGATGGGCGGAATGCTCGGTTTCATGGGCATCTCTCTACCCGGCATTGAATACGGGATCGCTGCGTCGGCTATCCTGCTTGGTGCGGCCGTGATGTTCGAGGTCCGCCCGCCCCTTGCAGTGGCCGCGATCCTAGTTGGCTTCTTCGCCATTTTCCATGGACACGCCCACGGGAACGAACTCCCGATGGGCCAGAGCGCTTTGCTCTACAGCATGGGTTTCGTTATCGCGACAGGCTGTTTGCACGCCACAGGGATCGGCATCGGCACGATCCACCGATGGCGATGGGGCCAGACTTTGCTGCGCGTTGCCGGTGCTGTGGTCGCGGCGGGTGGAGTCTTCTTTATGTGGAAGGCATTCCCATGAAGCATCTGTCTGTCTTCCGGCTATCGATTTCAGCAACGATAGCGTTCGCCGTCCCACTGTGCCCCACGCCCGCTTTGGCACACCTGAATTCGACCGGCATGGGGCCGATCTATGACGGGTTGACGCACTTCCTCATGAGCCCCGAAGATGTTGTACCGGTGCTCGCGCTTGCGCTGTTGGCCGGATTGCGCGGCGCCAGCTATGGCCGCAGAGCTCTGTTCGTAGTCCCGATCGCGTGGCTGTTGGGCGGTCTTCTCGGCTTAAGGGCATCGGCAACGAATGACAACGTCATCCTGTCATCGATCTGGTTTCTGCTTCTGGGGGGATTGCTGGCGGCCGACGCGAAACTCTCGTTGCGTGTGACCACCGTTCTGGCTGCGCTGCTCGGTCTCTATCATGGATACTTGAATGGAAGTGGGATGGGCGCATCCGGATACGTTGCTGCAGCTCTCCTCGGGCTGGTCTTCGCGGTGTTTGTGGTGGTTGCGCTCCCTGCCGCGTTCGTGGTTCGCTTACGCGTCGCATGGGCTCGAATCGCCGTGCGCGTGGCGGGGAGCTGGATCGCCGCCAGCGGGTTGCTGTTATTGAGCTGGGCCACGAGAAGAGGCTGAACTGTAAGGATGAAAACCCCAAATAAAGTCCTGTAATGTTTTTGAGTCCTTTCGAAGCTGCGGGCATCGCACCGTTTCTCAATAAGTTCCTCAATCAAGCGGTTCTTCACATGATAGGTATTATTGAGTACTACACGAAGTCTTCATTGGTAGGATTTCTGTAGACCAGTTATTTCCATAAGTAACGTTAGGACTATGGCGGGACAGCTACAGGTTCGGTTACAGTATCCTGATTTTACATTTGTCTTATCAAAAAGGAGGATTAATAACAGTAATCGTGACTGCATGAGCTGATGCTCAGTTTCAAGAGGATCGCGAGAATAACTCGCCGAATTTTGGGCCATGCGCAATTCGATATTTCTGTGTACGCCTAAGAAACGATCCCGAAGACGATCTCACGTTCGTCCATGTCTACCCTGTCAACTCTAACCCTCACTTCTTTTCCTATCTTAAAAGTCTTCCCCGTGTTTCTTCCGGAGAGTGAGACCGATCTCTCGTTATAGGAATAAAAGTCATCCGTCATGTAAGAGACATGGATAAACCCCTCGACATAGAAGTCTTTCAGTCTCACCTTGAAGCCGTAGGGCGTGACGCTCACGACCTTGCCCTCATACTCCTCGCCCACCCTCTCCTTCATGAACCAGACCCTCATCGCGTTGATCACTTCCCTCTCGACTTCATCGGCGAGGCGTTCCATCCTCGACGAATGAAGGGCGATATCAGGAAGCATGGACCCCAGCTCCTTCACCCTCTTGTCCGAGAAGCGCTTCTTCATCAGAACCTCTCTCAGTATCCTGTGGACTACGAGATCGGGATACCTCCGTATCGGTGATGTAAAGTGCGTATAGCATCGGGAGGCAAGACCGAAATGTCCGACATTGACCGGAGAATAGCGCGCCTGTTTTAGGCTCCTCAAGACCATATAGTTTATAATCTCTTCGTCAGGAGCCCCTTTAATGGCACTCAATAGCCGAGAGAAGTCCCCGGGCTTGAGAGTCTTCTTCCTCACCCGTACCGCCAGTTTTACGACTTTCATGATATCTTCGAGTTTCATCGGGTCCGGTTCTTCGTGAATCCTGTAGATACTCGGAATGCCAAGCGCCTCCAGGTGCTCGGCCACAGCCTCGTTGGCGGCTATCATGAACTCCTCGATGAGCATATGCGCGAGGTTTCTTTCCGCCTTAAGTATCGCCTCGGGATTCCCCTGCAGATCGAGGAGGACCTCCGGCTCAGGGAGGTCGAAATCGAGGCTTCCCCTCTCAAGTCTCCGTCCCCTCAGAATGCCGCAGAGCTCGTTCATCATCTCGAAGTCCGGCAGGAGATATTCGTATTTTTCCCGTTCGGCGCGGTCCTGGTCGACGAGTATCTTCTTAACAGACGTATAGGTCATCCTCTCATCACTTATGATGAGGCTCGGGTAGAATTTCGCATTCACCCTTTCCCCTTCCCGGCTGAAATCCATCTCAGCGGTAAAGGCATACCTCTCGACCTTCGGTTTCAGACTGCAGAGGTCCTCTGAAAGCTCCTTGGGCAGCATCGGGATGACCCTGTCGGGAAAATAAACGCTCGTTCCGCGCTTCCTCGCCTCGTCGTCTACGACCGTGTTCCAGCCGACGTAATGGCCCACATCCGCGATATGCACCCAGAGTCTGTAGCCATGTTCGGTGAGATTTATCGAGACGGCGTCGTCAAAATCTTTTGCCCTTTCGCCGTCGATCGTAACGGTCGGGAGACTTCTCAGATCCTTCCTCTTCTCCAAAGAATATTCAGAGGCTTTCTCCCTAAATGATTTTGTCTCGTCGAGAACGGTCTTCGGGAAGCGGCGTGAAAGGTTGAATTCATCGATGATGGATTCCATCTCGGATATCGGGTCTTCCGGCTTCTCGAGTATCTTGACGATCCTGCCCGACGGCGGCCTCTTATCGGTCGGATAGTTGACCACTTCGGCAATAACGGTGTCGCCGTGCTTCGCACCTCCCCTGTCTGCGGGCGACACGTAGAGGTCGAAGGTGATGTTCTTTTTCTTCGGCCTCACATACGATGCGGTTTTCGTAATGTCGAGTCTTCCCACGACCCGCGCAGTCGCCCTCTCAAGGATCCTTACTATCTTTCCTTCGCGCCTCAGCCAGTTTTCGACCCTGACGATGACCCTGTCGTTATCCATCGCGCCGGAGGTCGAGCGGGCAGGAACGAAGACATCCCGCTCATCCGGTTTTTCGAGAATGACAAAGCCGTAGCCGTCTCTGTGGGCCTCAAAATATCCCGTGAGGAGATGCATGTCCTCGGCCGGTCCGTAGAGGCCTCTGCGGGTCATCACGATGGCGCCCTCCCGCATCATCCGCCTGAGGAGACGCTTCAATGCCCTCGCCTCAGCATGGCTGAGTCCCATCGAGGATACGATCTCTCTGAAACCGACGGGTTTCCGAGTCTTTTCGCGGAAGAAGGAAAGGATAGAATCTCTCGTGACCATGGTACTGTCTCTATTCTATGACAACGGCCCGGGAATGACAATCACAGCAAGGCATCACGAAGGACGAAACATCGTCAAAGTCGATTGAATAAAGGACAAATGAGAGACAGGAAAACAGCCGTCGGTGCGGCAGGTCAGTCAGCCTTTCCGGCAATGCTCTCGATCAATTCTCTGAGTTTTGCTTTCTGCTCGTCATTCAGATCGACGAACATGATCCCCATGCCGATTCCCTGCTGACAATACTTGACCTCCGCCTTGACCGTTATCTTCTCCTCTTTGATCGGAATAGAGACCTCTATGACATCGCCCTGCACGAAATACTGAATCGCCGACACAAAAAGACCGCCTTCACTGATATCAGTACTGGTACACGACTTCTGACCATCTATGAGCATATCCTCTCTAAAAGGAACTCTCTCGTGTTTTCTCCGTATTTTATATTCCCGTGGATCCATGAATGTTATTATACCAGACGCCGGGCATCCTTTCGGTAGACTCTTCAAAGCAGAGAATATCCTGGCGTATCGCTCAGCCCCGTATGCGTCCCCGCTTAATCGCATCGGCAACCCTCACGACCTTTGAGATCTCTTTTACGTCATGAACCCTCACAATGTCGGCGCCGTTAAGGATGGAGATAGCCACCGCCGCTGCGGTTCCTTCGATGCGGTCTGAGGCCGGTGCGTCTCCGAGTATCTTCCCGATGAAGGCCTTTCTCGATGGGCCGACAAGGATCGGCCTCTGTAACCCGGTAAACTCCTGAAGGTTCTTCAATATCTCGAGATTCTCGTCGAATGTCTTACCGAAGCCGATCCCCGGGTCGAGGATGATCCTCTCCTCCTTCACCCCTGCACCCATTGCGAGGCGAATGCCGGCCCTGAGGTAGTCGATGATTTCCGGAATGAGCGCTTCATACACAGGGTTCTTTTGCATATCCCTCGGGGTACCCTTTATATGCATGATCACTACCGGAACCTCATGCCTGGCCACGACCTTCGGCATCTCTGCGTCGAATCTTAATCCACTGATGTCATTCACCATGGA